>JBATKL010000607.1:0-3010 GCA_049669385.1 Candidatus Electrothrix sp.
CTATTAGACCCTCTAGCTTTGCTTGATCAGATATCCCTTTTGTGACCAGGTATTCAGTGAATTGCTGAGTGTGACTGATTACCCATTGGCTTGAGACTCGAACCTTTTTCCCTCTTACAAAATACAAATCCGTCCAATATCTTTTTGATTCATTATTGGGGATTAGGGTTGACTCTGTACAAAACGGATAATTAATACCAAAAGTATTCTTTGAATATTTTTTATCCATCAACTTCATCAGTTCAGCGTGGTCTACAGTATCACAATACTGAAATATCTTTTTTATATGGCTCTTAACCAGTTGACCGATTTTCACGAATGCACTCCTTTTCCATTTCCTAACGGGCGCTGTTGAGCCGCGAGACTCGCAGGCACAGAAGAGAAAGTGCTGTTTTTTCTTTTCCGTGCCGAGAATCGCAGTCGGTTCCAACGTGTTGGATAGGTGGAGCGCGTAGCGCATAACCTATTCAACTCGTTGGAGGAACTCGACAGCGCCCGATAGGATGGACCGCTGAAAGTGAGCTTGCGAGCGGAGCGGTCCATCCTATCAGTATTAATAAGTGGAAACTTTTCCATGCTATTGACAGTAATAGATACCGCGGGAATCCACTTATTCAGATATTGAGGCAGTAAAAGTGGAAACTGTTTCCACTTATCAACTTACACCTCCGCTTTTCCTCTTATCGTGATATACAGAGGCTAACATGGAAAACAGGCTAGGCATCCCCATGACAGCTCCAATGCCCAACTCAATGATACTTCACACCCCGCAACAAAAAACGCTCTTCAATCTCTGCAGGCTGAAAGAATTGCTGGGTGAACACCTTGATATCCTCAATGCTGAATTCCTTGCATGAGTAGACATCCAGACTGATAAAGCGGTTTGTGGTCAGGGTATGGATGGAAATGCCTGACTCCACCAAAGGCACCCAACCAGACAAGCCTTCTTTGCCCTCAAATTCGTCAGGAGTTCTGAAGACGTAGGGTTGGGTTTGCTTGGTTGCCCCGACAATATCCACCAGCTCATCAAGAAACCTGTAGCAGGAATCGATATTATCCAAGTACTCAGGATTGCATTGGTAGCAGTCCAGCATGAGATGAAAGCCAAAGGCCCGGCGTTTTTCTTCCGCAGTAAACGACATGGAGTTTCTCCTCTTCCCCTAGCTTTGCTCCTGACTGAATTCCGCGCTGAAGAATGTTAGCAGCACCTGATAGAGATACCAGCAATCTTTACAGGCTGCTGTTTCGCGAATGGAATGCATGGCCAAGGAGGGCACCCCGACATCCACGGTGTCTACGCCGATTTTCGCAGCGGTTAGCGGGCCAATGGTGGAGCCACACCCCATATCGTTCCGAACCACAAATTCCTGCACAGGAACCTCGGCTTGCTGGCAAAGCAAGCGAAACCGGGCAGCTGTTCCGGCATTGGTGGCATAACGCTGGTTGGCATTCATCTTGATGACCGGCCCTTTGTTCATCAGGGGCTGGTGCTTGGGATCATGCTTATCCGCAAAATTAGGATGGAGCGCATGGGCATTATCTGCTGAGATGAGCAGAGAATGACGCAGCATGACCTGCCGCTCTTCTGGATTCGGCAACAGTCTTTCCAGCATATCGCTCAGAAACGAGCCCTGAGCCCCGGAGGCGGATGTGCTGCCCACCTCTTCATGATCGTTGAGGATGATCATGCAATTCTGGTTTGTTCCGGCAGCATCGGCGCTTAATAGGGCTTGCAAGGCTGCAAAGCAGGAAATTTGATTATCTAGGCGGGCCCCGACAATAAACTGCTCATCCAGCCCGATCAGGGCAGGCGGAGCAACATCGTAAAAAAACAATTCATGGTCAGTAATGACGATTTGATCCGGCAGCGAATCCTTTGAATCCTTCAAATTCTGCGAATATTGGCTCCGCAGTTGCTTCTCAATGATTTGGATAAAATCAGGCTCTTCCTCTTCAGTTAGCGAGAGCAGGGGAACCATATCGGTCTGTCGGTTGACCTCCTGCATTTTATTGGCTTCGCTATTCAGGTGGATAGCCAGGTTGGGGATGATCGCAAGCGGACGTTTGAAATCGATCAGACTTGATTGGAGTTTTTTCGATCCAGTATCATTTTCGCTGTCATACCAGAAAACTCGGCCAGCAAGAGAGAGTTCCCGGTCAAACCAGGGCCTGAGCAGGGCACCACCGTATATCTCAACCCCGAGCTGAAAGCAGTTCCAGTTTTTCAGAACCGGCTTGGGCTTGACCTTGAGGCAGGGGCTGTCGGTATGAGCACCGACCATTTCCAGAGATGTCGCCCCCTCCTGCCAGATAAATCCGATCAGGCTGGAGTCATTACGCAGGACAAAATATTTTCCTGGGGGCAGTTTCTGCCAAACTTCCTTTTCATCAAGCTGTTGAAAGTCGTTTTCTTTCAGGAGCTCAACCGCTGAGACAACGGCATGAAAGGCTGTGGGAGAGGAAGCGATGAAATTGGCCAGTTCATGGGGATATTTTTTTTCTGCTAGCATCGGAGATAAAGACCTTTCGGGTGAGTATGATATTCAAGCACGCGTCTGTTCGGGAAAATTCGATAAAAATCGGTTAAACAACACTTGCCAGCCGGTTATTTTCCAACATGATAAAGAATATAGTTGAGATGTGTATTCACTACAATCAAATGCTTTCGACGAAGCTGATTCCAGAGCTCCTGTTGGTGGCTTTCTGCACTGTACAGCCATTGCATCATGAGGTCGGTCCGAAGAAGAAGATGGCTTATTTGTTGCTCCTGAAGATTACGGAGAACAGTTTTCACGCTGCTCTCTGGCTGCTGAAGCCATGAAAGGAGAAATTTCGAGTTACCGTAGTCATCAAAAGCGTGGGGCCTGTCTAAGTAATAGCCCCGATTACCTGTAAAGACGCAAAGAATTTTTGCTGACGTAGGCAGATTTTTATTGGCGTACTGCATGACAGGGTATTCCTGAAGCCGCTTGCTCAAATATTCATCCCGGCTGACGCGGCCTGTGATATA
>JBATKL010000608.1:0-1764 GCA_049669385.1 Candidatus Electrothrix sp.
GGCTATCGCTAATGGCACTAAAAATGCGAATATTATTTCTGTCTTCCGGAGCTCAACGCCAATTAATCTGTACCCAAAGATGACAAGTAATAATGATATGATAACAACAAATACAGTTGTTGACGTAGCAAGAGTTAATCGACTATACCGCTTTAATGTTTTATACATTGCTCTGGTATTATTACTGAAACATCTTATATGATGAATATCAAGTAAACCTTGACGATCTCGCAAACAGTGTCCGACCGCCCCTCCAGCTCTACCTCATCAACAACAAACTCAACGCCATCACCATCATACCGGCCAGCAATCCGAACAAACTATCATGCCCTTCCCCATAGGCCCGACTGGTGGGCAGCAGCTCATCCAGACTGATATAGACCATAATACCCGCTATCCCGCCAAAGAGAATCCCCATCACCTCAGAAGGAATCCCCCCACCGTCCGTCCCCACAAAAATACGCAGGCCCAGATAAGCGACAACAGCTCCCACAGGCTCGGCCAAGCCGCTGAGTACCGAATACCAGAAGGCCTTTGCCCGGTTACCGGTAGCATAATAAATCGGGACCGAGACACTGACTCCTTCCGGAATATTATGGAGGGCAACAGCAACCGCAATAGCAACCCCCACTTTGGGATCTTCCAAGGCTGCCAGGAAAGTGGCCAGCCCTTCCGGGAAATTATGAATAGCAATGGCCAGGGCCGTAAACATCCCCATCCGATGCAACTTATGATTGTGGACGTGGCATTCACCAGGCTGCCCCGCCGCCTGCAAAGGAAGCGCATCACCACCCTCTTCCGAAGACAGGGTGTGGACATCCTTGAGCACGTTCAGCTCTGCCTTTGCATGGATTTCGTGAGGATTTTCAGCTGAGGGGATCAGGTTATCTATCAACCCGATAAGGAGAATCCCGCCGAAAAACGAACCCGCATTGATCCAATGGCCCAAGGGGTCCCCGTAGCGTCCCACCAAGGCCTCGGTTCCTTTGACAAATATCTCGACAAAGGAGACATAAAGCATCACCCCTGCGGAAAAACCCGTGGCGATCGAGAGAAAACGGTAATCGGTTCTCTTCGCCAAAAAGGCAATGGCTGAGCCGATACCAGTGGCCATACCCGCAAAAACCGTCAGCCCGAGGGCGATCCAGACGTCGTTCATAGTGAACCGGTGTTGACTCGTTATTATTCTATATTCTTTTTTGCTTCCGCGATGATCCAATTCAGGACATCCAGGAGTTTCTGTAGATTTTCCCCTGCTGAATACGAGACCACTTCCATTGTCAGCCTGTTACCGCGCAGCTTGCCAAACTGCCAGAAATTTCCTGTCGTCACAATACCGAAGATATCCTGTTCCTCAGTATCGTTGAACTTCTGGGCTGCGATCATTTCAGCCAGTACCTGGGCCCATCCCTCATTGAGGTTCTCTTTCTTTGCTTCGGCAATGCAGATAATGGGCGTATTAAAGGTGGTCCCTATATCAGAAGCAGGAGCGATAATAAAGTCGGGAATACCGACTAATCCCTCTTCCACCGAGACATCAAATCTGATATGGGACCAGACCGGCAGACCATTATGCTCAGCAACAATATTCAAGATCGGAGAGATAATACTTTCACAGATCGCATTCTCGCTGACATAATTTCTCCGTGCTCGCACATTCCCATTAATAAAATCAAATAACCCTTTATCAATACAGATACTTTTTTCCTCCACAAAAGCCTGCTCGATAAGCCTGATGCGGAACTTCAGGGCAACTTCTTCATA
>JBATKL010000609.1:0-1948 GCA_049669385.1 Candidatus Electrothrix sp.
AACCACGCATGATAAAATTCGCCGCAGTCCCTCCTTGTTTGTATTGAACAACTGAGATACCTGGGGCTTGCTCCACCATGTCCAAGGGAGTGGTATAGACGCGGTTAGTGATGTCTTCATTACCGAGAATTGTGGCCGAGGTACTCTGAAGATTGGCATTAACCGCTTCGCCCCGCACGACCACCTCGTCAAGTACGGTCGAAGCGGCAGCATTCGCCTGCTCCGTTGCAACCTGATCTGTTGCTCCAGAAATAAGGGGGGTGAAGGGGATTATGGTTGAAGCCAGGAGCAAAGCGTACGTCATGCCGGATCTGTTTTTGCTGTTTGAGTATCTCATATTTTTCATTTTTGATTATTTAAAACGGAAGACTCATTTCGCCGGTCGAACTACCTGTTGTCCGGGCAAATATTAATATAGTCCAGAAAAAAACTCCCATCCGCTGCGGAGATGGATGGCTCCGGCGTCAGTATCGGCAGAATAAAAGCTGTGACCCCGTTGCCGTTGACAACAGGAAGCCGACGCAGCTTCAGGGAGAAAATCAGGAGAATAACAGCATCGGTTCGGGCCTTGTAGTCAAGAAAACCGATTGTTTTTTTAATAGTTAATTGCAAAGGTCAGAAAATATCCTCTCGGGTTGGCTGTGCGGAGAGATGTGGCGGATTCCGTGCCGGGATACCGCTCATCAAAGGCATTCTTCACCTCAAAGGTCAGGGAATACTCGTCCAGCCTGTATCCGACTTTTGCATTTGCGAGCCAGTAATTAATAGTGTACCTGCGCTCCCCGCTGTAATCGCTCGGATAGTCCTCCAAGTACCCTTCCCCGGCATAACGGTAATCAAAACCGGCAAACATCCCTTGAGGCGGTTTCCAGTCAACGCCGAAGCTGTAGAGCCATTTCGGGACAAGGGAGATGTCCGTATCGGAATAATCAATGCCGTTTTTGACATAATCGACATACTCCCCTTTGGTATAGGAGGCAGTCCCGTACACGGTAAGATAATCGGACAGGGCATAATCGACATCAAGCTCCACGCCGGTACGCCGTGTTTGGCCCTGATTCTCCTTTGTTCCCTCTGCGTCGAAGACGACGATTTCATCGTCCGTCTCAAGCACAAAGCCGGTCAGGGTGCTTTCAAGATTTCGTATTCCCGTTATCCTGACCCCGAGTTCGTATTGCCGATAGGTCTCTTCCTGCAAATCAGGATACATGAACTTGTCAAAGCCGTTCGGCAGCTTGAAGCCCTCTCCGTATGTGGTGAAAAGGGTATATCCGTCAACCGGGGTATACTCAACAGCCGCTTTCGGGCTGAAAATGCTGAAGGTATCCATGTCGGTACTGCTGCCGTTCAAGTTGTCGTCCAGATCTCCGCCAATGGAATCAAAGCGTCCGCCCAGGGTGATTGTCCAATCAGCAAGAGAGAGCTGATTCTGCACATAGGCGGAAAAGGTGGTGATTACCGAATCTCCGTCCACCGTGATCTCTTCCCTGGCCGAACGAATCCGGCTGGGGTTCTCGGCATTGATGGTATGGGTGAGTTCCACCTGACTGTCAATACCTGTGATCAGGGCGTTCGGCAGGCCCCAGGCATCAAAGTTGAGCACATGACTGAAACTGCCGCCGTACATATCCCGATCATGATATTCTTCCGCCACATAGCTGTCCTTGTCCCGATATCGGGTGAGATTCATGGTGTAGCCGTAGAGCATCATATTGAGCGATGCATTGTCCGAGGTGTCCCAACTCATATTGCTGCTGCCGCCGTAACGGTATCGTTCGCCGCCGCCCAAGGGTTTTGCGCTCCAGTAATCACCGGTGTCCCATTGCTCTCTGGTCAGATATTCGGGATGATCCCAGAAGGTGGAGTGCATATTCAGGGTCAGCCCTGCCTTCAGCTGTTCATTGATATCATAGGTCATTTTTCCGGTGGCGTTACAAAGGGTCCAAGC
>JBATKL010000610.1:0-1746 GCA_049669385.1 Candidatus Electrothrix sp.
AGAAAACCCTCTGATGAGACCCCTGCTCCTTTTCCTCCTCCTGCTCGCGACAGCCTACCTGGGCCTTGTCCATCCCCAGGTCGTGCAGCGCAAAGTTGACGCCCTACTCGGCAAGATAAGCAAAGACAGGGATTCCAGCCAACCCATGACCGTCAGCCGAGCCTACCTTCTCCAGCAAGACAAGCAGCTCATCTTCCCTATCACGCCGGGTGCGGAGCAGCTCAAGATTATCAGCAATGCCAGTCTGCCTATGCCTACTAATACCGCCCTGCCCCTTCGAAGCGAAGATGTACGGGAGGATATGCGCGAAGAAATGAGCGATGAAGTGCAATGCGGCTATGCTCTGGAGTATGCCCTGACCAGAGAGGGCGAGGTGCTCCGCAGCGGGGTCTACCATTTTCTGACCACGCTGCCCCTGACACCGGACAATAACGGTACGCTCCGTGCCCAGGCCTTTTTTGACGAGAGGAGCCTCCTGCCTATGGACAGCAGAATCCTTGATATTGACCTGCACGGCCTTCCCAGGGAAGACTTTCCCGAAACAATACAGTTCCGCCTCCACAGCATAGACGAGCCCTGCACAGGAGCTGTGCTCCGCTTCTATGCAGGCACCGAGGCATCAGAGCAACAGCTCTCCTTTCTCTGGGAGCGTTTGAACCAATCACAGCGGGAAAAATATGCCCGTGGCAATGTTTACCCTGCGGTTTTTCTCACCGAGGAAGAGTCAACTAATGCTTTGCGGATCCAATTCGACCCTCTGGCTCCAGATGGGATTGCGGGAAGAGATTATACGGTCCAACGCCTGCATCTGCTCCAAGAAAATGCTAACGCAGCGCCTGTTCCTGAGCCTGATTCGGAGCTGCCCTCGAATGATCTGCTCCGGGCGGATCAACAGCTCCGCCTGACTATCCCGCTCCCGGAACAGGGAGCCCGACTGAAGCTCCTCTTCACCCCTGCGAACGGGCATATGTACGGAAAAAATGAACGCCGAAACATTCTTATCAAGGTGAATTGGTACGGCCTGCAAAGCAATGAACGGAGGCAATGGTCCCTCCCCTGGCAAAACGGGCAGGCCGTACTGGAGGATTTCTTTGCCAGCGGCCTCCTTGAAGTCATTGCGGATCTGCCAATCCAGGCAAAGGTAGAAGATCTTGTCCATGAGAGTCCCTATACTTGGACCCCGCTCCGATCCCGGATGTTCCTCCACGGCAAGGGGCAGCCTGCAATCTTTAAAATACAGCATCTTGATAAGCAGGCAACGCCCTTCCGCTGCACCTTCCGCCGGATATTTCCCCAGGGAGGTTCCCAAGAAAATCCCCAGAGAGATGACCCCTCTCAAGAGAAAGAACAACAAATCTCCTACAGCCTGCTGAATAAAGAAAGCAGGGAACTCCGCTCCGGCACTCTTACCCTTCATTTTACCGACTCAGTCTATGATCTGATCGGGGACCGATATCCAGAGCTGCTTCTCTCGGAACCACAGAGGCGGTTCTTTCTCCTGCCTCCTGAGGTTGATCGGGTAGTCTTTTCCACCCAAGAGGAGCTGCTCATTGCAGGAGCCAATCACCCGCCGGATATACCGAAGCGGATTCGGGTACCTGATGATTATCTCCGAAAAGAAGAACCCGGCAAAAGGCTGTGGACCTGGTTTCCGGTCCTGCCGGAACAACGTGAGGCGGAGCAGCGTGAGTCCTTCCTGGTCAGCTTGCAGGCCCGCCCTCCAGAGGATAACGAGGCTGTCCGGGC
>JBATKL010000611.1:0-4344 GCA_049669385.1 Candidatus Electrothrix sp.
GACCAGCAAGGCGCGTTTATTGCCGGTGGACAGGTCGATATTTGCCAAGGTAGGAAACAAGGTTTGATCGACAAAGTGCAGCAAATCATCTCCTGTCATGCCTTCGTCATCACCTGCCCATTCTTTCCAATGCAGCTTTTCAGGGATGGGCGAAATGTAGTTATCCTGGATCAGTTCCAGCTCTTTATCTTTATCGCTGAATATTTTCAAAAAGAGCATCCAGCCCAGTTGGAGAATACGCAGTTCATCACTGCCTGTGCCTTGATCCTGACGCATGATGTTTCGTGCTGATTTTACGATACCGCTGATATTTGCCATGTCTTCTTATGCCGCCTTATATATTTCCAGTTCCAGTTCGGTAATTGCTTGCAGATACTGCTTTTTCCCGCCAAAAAAATTGATAATTTCAAAGGGAGAGCCGAACTGATCCAGTGGGTTAACTTGCAGGATTTCCAGACCCTCAATGTCTTCAATGCCTTTATCTGCGTATTTATCCAACAGGGCTTCTAAGACCCTGCGGGCCTGTTCGCCATATCGGCTAAAGTAATCTCGTTTCTTCACCTTATTAACGCGCTCAGCACGGGTCAGCGGTGGCTGATCAAAGGCGGTGTGACAAATGAGGTCAAAGACATCCAGCTCTTTATTCACCGCTTCTTTAAGATTTTCAACAATAATGCCCTGCTCGGTCAGCTCTTCGATAAGGGCGTTTTTTTTATCCGCCTGCTTCCAGCGGCTGAGAAAATCGTCAAGTGACCGGTACTGCTCACGTACTTTTTGTCTGGTGTAGTCTTTCAGGCTGCCAGTGATCAGCTTGCCGTTGTTGTCCAGGTACTGGATTCGCTCATTGAGCAGGGCAACATGAACACCGTTAACAGCGTATTTTGTTGCGGGTTCCTGGGTAATGACGCCACCGTCAAGAATCTCCGGCGGTTCAAAGATAATTTCTTCACCGTCTTCATCTCTTACCGGCTCGTTGTCTTCCCATTCCTCTTCAGGTGATGGAATAGGATCATCTTCCTTGATTTCTTTCACTCTGACCGGGTCGTCGTCAAAATCAGGATCGGCAAACAGGTTGGTGACATTGCGAAAATCCATAACCGTGAAGAAGGTTTTGCCAAATTCTTCATTGATCCGTGTTCCCCGTCCGATGATCTGTTTAAACTCCGTCATTGAACCGATATTGCTGTCCAAGACAATGAGCTTGCAGGTTTGGGCATCAATCCCGGTGGTCATAAGCTTTGAGGTGGTGGCGATGACCGGATATCTTTCTTCGGGATTGATGAAATTATCCAGTTCCCTCTTCCCTTCCTCATTATCGCCGGTCATCTGCATAACGAACCTACTGTCCTGTGCCATCAAGTCGCTATTTTCATTAGCTATGGCAGCCCTCATGCGCTGGGCATGGTCAATGTCGACACAGAAGATGATGGTCTTGTCAAAGCGATTGGTTTTTTTAAGAAATTCAGTAACTTTTCCGGCAACAGCCTCTGTGCGCTCATCTATGACCAGATTTTTATCAAAGTCTTTGGGGGTGTAGATCCGATCATCAACCAGGACGCCCTGCTTGTCCGTCTTCCCCTGCTCTGGTCGCCAGCCTTCCAAGTCAACATTGAGACCGACTCGCAAGACCTTATAGGGTGCTAGAAAACCATCTTGGATGCCCTGTTTGAGGGAATAGGTGTAGATGGGATCACCAAAGTACTCGGTGCTGGATATGGTTTCGGTTTCTTTGGGTGTGGCGGTTAAACCGATATGGGTTGCCTTGCTGAAATATTGTAATATTTCACGCCAGGCACTGTCTTCAGCAGCACTGCCGCGATGACACTCGTCTATGACGATTACATCGAAAAAATCACGGCTGAATGTACGAAAGGCATCCTTTTCTTCATCGTAATTGGTTAAGCCTTGATAGAGTGCGAGATAGATTTCATAGGACTTGTCGATTTTCTTCTGTTTGATCACCGTCATTTTATCTTTGAAATGACGGAAGTCACCGCGCTTGGTTTGATCAATCAAAGCGTTCCGGTCGGCTAACAACAAAATGCGCTTTTTTGTTCTGCTCTTCCAGAGCCGGTGGATGATTTGAAAGGCGGTATAGGTTTTGCCGGTACCCGTTGCCATGGTGAGCAGGATTCTCTCTTGCCCTTTGGCAATGGCTTCCACAGTGCGGTTGATAGCAATTTGCTGGTAATAGCGCGGTGTCCTGTCTGATCCGTCAAAGAAGTAATCCTGTGCCGTTATACGCTCCTGCTCCTCGGTTTCAATGCCTTTGTATTTTTTATAGCGTTGCCAGAGAGTTTGGGGAGAGGGGAAGGCATCCATGGAAAGTTCCTGCTCTATTTTACCACTGGTGCAGGTTCGATCATGCTCGTAAAAACCGTCTCCATTGCTGCTGTAAACTGAGGGGATATCGAGAGTTTTCGCATAGTCCAAGCCCTGTTGTATACCTGCTTTGACGGAATGCCGGTTGTTTTTGGCTTCTATAAGGGCAATGGGAATATTGGGCTTGTAGTAGAGTATGTAATCGGCTCTTTTTCTTTTCCCTCTGCTGGTGAGGTTTCCTTTGACGTAAATTCGACCATCAGTAAATGAGACTTCCTCCCGAATCTGGGTCAGTGGGTTCCAACCTGCTTGTAGCAATGCCGGTTGAATGTACTTTGTGCAGATGTCTCGTTCTGAGAGTTCTTTTTTCGATGTCATGGAGTACCGGGTGTCAGATACAGCTATGAAAAATATCCGTAAAAATATTCGTCAGGATATAAAGAAATTATGAAACAAATAAACATGCTGCTGCTCAAAAGTAAATGACAATCTCAACAGCATTCAACCTTATTGCGCAGAAGAATAAAAAGGTGTGTCCTATAGAAATTCGCTGGATAAAATCAGGGTGTGGAGTGATGCGGGTTAGAGGACGGGATACAGATCAGAGATCAGAGGTCAGGTAGGTTTAAATCCCTGAGGCAGGGTAACTGTTCGCTTAACTACGAAACGCTCCCTTTCACAGTAAGATTGACCAAAAAAGCATCGGCAGCTCCTAAGAGTTTTGCCAACTTCAGCATGCAACAAGGAGAACATTTCATCTCATCTGCCTTTTCAGCTATTAATTGCTCAATATTTCTCATCGGAATTCCAGTTTTCCTTGAGAGCTCATCAGGTAACATACCAAAGGAATCTATAAAATCCTCTGTCGGTATAGCACAAGGAGGCTGACGAAGGGGCAATGTCATCATTTTCATTATTTCTTCCGGCGTCATCCCAAATGTCGCTATGAAATCTTTTTCTTGAATAAGAGGACGATGACTCCATCTTTTTGAAATCTTCATTCTTCAAACCTCCATACTCTACAACGAATTCCAACCAAAAAATTTTCCCTGCTCTTTATTACAGGATAGTACAAACCTTGCCATTTTCACAGTCAAAAGTTCAACATCTTGTACGTTTGTACGATACCATCATTGAAAAAAGACACGAAGCACTGTGTGAGCAAAAGAGCACTTGCCCAGAGACTCGTTTATGGGTATTTTGGTAAAAAATACTCTGTATTTAACTGGGCACGTCCCTTATTAACAACTTTCCGACATACCCGAAAAAGTGCCCCCTTTTATTTCCGGCAGCTCATATCGTCGCCCTTGTTCAGAAAATGCATATCAGAGACGATCAGTTGAAAGAGAGGATAGGACCAATGCTCAAAGGCCTTGCCCTTGGCCATTACCGGGCAACTTGATGTTTTATAGAGCCCTTCTTTGCCAAGAGGAGTCATTGCCAAGCTGTAACGGAGCGGTCTGGAGAAGGGATTATGCACGTTCAGGAACATGCCGGGGCCGGTCTTCTCATCATCACTCTGGGTGAACTTGAAGACGAGTGTTTTCTCCGGGTGGGTGTTTTGCGGGACATGCTTGAAGTCAAGCGGGGCATCCTTCCCCTCTGTTGCCTCGATGAAAAGTTCTTCTTCGGGGAAGATCAGGATGAATTCCGGCTGGACAACAGGGGGATCAAGTTCGGAGGTGTACTCGAAGTAGGTGCCGTCTTTTTTCCTGAGTTTAAAACTGTGGTTCTTTCTGCATGGGGCGGTTTTACAGTATTCTTCAAGGGTTTTGGGTGGGTCGTCGGATGCGTTGGCGGTGATGCAGGAAAATGTGATGAGGAGGCTGGCGCATATTGCGAAGATTCTTTTTGTAGCGATTTTCATTGGGAAGCCCCTTAACTTTTTTTTGATGAACGCCAAGGACGCGCGAAGGATGTAATTTAACAGGGTACGTCCCCACGGCAAACGCATGACTTTTTCTATAAAATCGGCATATTGTTACCGGACCATTGTCTCCCCGAGGTGTAGCTGTTTATTTG
>JBATKL010000612.1:0-1674 GCA_049669385.1 Candidatus Electrothrix sp.
CCTAATAAACTGGCTTCCATCGGTAGGTTGGCTGCCGGGGTGGCCCATGAAATCAATAATCCCCTGGCGATTATCAATCAGCAGGCTGGCTTGATCCAGGATATTCAGGAGATGTCGCCTGATTTTCCGCACAAGGATATGGTGGCAGAGTCCCTGGCAGGTATCCAGAATAGCGTGCAGCGCTGTAAGGTCATCACTCATCGTCTGCTCGGTTTTGCCCATCAGACCAAGGTAGAAATGGAAGAAGTCGACATCAATGCCCTCCTTCATGAGGCGGTTGATTTCCTGGCCGAAGAGGCATCGTATAACCAGATCGGCATGGAATTTATTCTGGATCAGGATATCCAGCGTCCTTGGAGCGATCATGGAGAACTCCTACAGATTTTTCTTAATATTATAGGGAACGCCATCGATGCTCTGGCGGAAAGCGGAGGGGGCGGTAGAATCACCCTGAGCAGTCAACAGGTGGCCCCGGAAACCGTTCGTATCTGTATTGCGGATAACGGCCCCGGCATGACAGCCGAGGTGCAGCAGCATATTTTTGATCCCTTTTTCACAACTAAGGAAACAGGGCGGGGAACCGGGTTGGGGTTGTCCATTGTCTACGGCCTGATCAGAAAGCTGGGCGGCACGGTGAATGTGGTTTCTGTGCTAGGCAAGGGCACGGAATTTGAGATTGATCTGCCAATCCATCAGGAGGAGGAATGAAGGAGAAGAAGACCAAGGGGACCAAGGGGATCAAGGGGATCAAGGGAATTAAGTTATTGATCATTGATGATGAGGTGGAATTTTCCGCAACCCTCTGTCGGCGTCTGCAATTACGCAATATCGACGCGGTTGATGCCCATAGCGGCCAGGAAGGACTGGCGCGTCTGGTGGAGGTACACCCGAATATCGTTATCCTTGATCTGAAAATGCATGATATGAGCGGACTGGATGTGCTGGAAAAAATCAAGGCCTTTGATGCGAGTATCGAGGTGATTATGCTGACCGGGCATGGTTCGATTCGGGCTGGAATTGAGGCTGGGGAGAAAGGGGCCTTTGATTATATGATCAAGCCGGTTGACTTGGCTGATCTTTTGCTCAAGGTTGACGAGGCTGCTGAGAAACAGGCTGAGGGCAAAGGATGACAACAGAGATGACAACAGAGATGACAGCGAGGGTGACAGGGGAACAGGCACAAGCGATCCGGCGGCAGCAGATGGCCTCTTTTGGTCGGTTGCTTGCGGATTTTTCCCATGAGATGCGCAATCATCTTGCGGTGATCCAGGAGGCCAACGGTCTGCTGGAAGATATCCTGGCAATGGAAGGAAGCGAGGGAAATTCGGTTCCGGCCTTGCTGGAGGAGACAGCAGCCCAGATAGGGCAACGGGTCCGGCATTCTGCCGATCTCTGCCAACATCTCAGCGGGATGGCGCATCGTTCCGACACGCCGCTATCTTCCTTTCTGATAAATGAGCTTTTGGCGGAACTGACAGTGTTCCTGGAGCGTTCCGCCCGTTCCCAGCAGGTGACCTTACAGCTTGATCTGGAGCAGGAGATTGAACCCATATATAATGAGCCTGCCCTGTTGCAGCATCTTCTCTATCAGCTGTATGTCTTTTCGTTGGAACGACTGCGTAACGGACAAACTAACGAACAAACTAACGAACAAACCTTGGTCATCAGCACCGC
>JBATKL010000613.1:0-2701 GCA_049669385.1 Candidatus Electrothrix sp.
CCGGTCGCATCCATAGACACGTTATAGGCTGCACCGGTTCCGCCATCAATACCGTCAATTAGTAGAGCACCGGCATACGGATTACGGACCAAGTTATTGAGCACAGACTTGGCTGAAGTCGATCCAGAAATTTTCGGATACACCGGCACCCGAAAATTAAAGGCCATAGACATGGTCTGGATCATCTTCATAACACTCTCCTCAATAGAGTAGAGCGTCTGATGAACCGGCGGAGAAGGCAGGTCAACACCTTCCGGTACCCCGCGCAAACGGGCGATGAGCTTAGAGACCTTGAACCACATCAGCAGTCCGCCGTCACCGGGCTTGGCACCTTGGCCGTACTTGATCTCAATGGCTGCCGGATCGCATTGCATATCTGGAATGGCCCGGATGATCTCATCCCAGCCAAAATAACCGGAAGCAATTTGGAGAATGATGTATTTCAGGAACGGGCTTTTAAGAACCCACGGCGGACAACCGCCTTCACCGGTGGCCATGACCACGGGAATACCCAGCACCTCGTTACAATAGGCAACACCCTGCAACAGGCCCAACCACATATTGGGCGACAACGCACCAAAGGACATGGAGCCGATCACAAAGGGAAAGATCTCCCGAGTCGGCGGAATCCATTCGCCCGAGGCCTTACGGCGAAGAAATTCTTCTGGCGGCAGCACCCGACCCAAGATGGTATTGGTACTGAACTCATGCCGACCCGCATCCAAAGCAGGATCAGTGAGCATGGAAATCCTGCCAAAGGAAATACGATCCAGGATAGTTTTCCCCGGAGCATTGCGACGACCACCTCGCTTCCAGGAATCCCCTTTCTGGTCCATATGAAAACGGGAACGATGCTCATTAGGATTGGGCACTGGAGCGATGGCCTCGTTAGGACAGACCGAGGAACACATGCCGCAACCGATGCACATCTTGTCCACTTCAGTATTCTGACGAATGCCGACAAAATGACGATAATCGTTGCCGCGTTTTTTCTTGAGGATATCCAGCTTGGGCACCCGCTGTCTGCGGTAGGTCAGGTAAATAGCCTGCTTGGGGCAGACCGCCGTGCATTTTCCGCAGAGGGTGCAACGATCCTCACGGTGCTTGATGATCCAAGGCAGATCGTTGGCGGTCAGGCTGCTTGGCTGAGTGTAAACTGATCGAACTGAGACCATATCTGAAGTTCCTTTCTTTCGGGTGGAATAATTACTGTGTGTTCACGCATGGGCTGAAAATCAAGGGAGGGGTCACGATCTGGAACCAAGGCCTCCACACCGCACATTTCCGAAGCAATAGCCCAGGCACCGGGACGACCGCCAACCGTGGCGGGCCGCAGTTTTTTCGCATCCATAGCCAGCATACAGGTCTCATCCGGCAGGGTGCCGATGACTGCATTAGGGCCATCAATGATCAGACGACGACAGGCTGTACGCAGGCCCTTGAGGAAATCTCCCTGGGGATGGATATTCAGCTCTTCGCTTCTCAGCGGGGTGATGACATGCTTATAGGCAGCCAAGGGTAACCCAAGTTTTTTGGTCACATAATGGAGAATATGCGCAAAGACCTCAGAGTCGGATTGATAGCCCATGTAGCCAGGGATCTTCTTCCCTTCCAGCCATTCCTTGATTGGGATAAAGGCGGTATTTTCGCCATTGGTCATAGTGGCAATACCCTGAATAAAGAAAGGATGACAGGCATAGAGATTAATACCGTAGTTGGTATTCTGTCGTCCCTGGGCCATAACCACTCGGGCCTTAATGCGATCATCGTTCAGACCAAGGGCATCACCTACTTCCAAGGGCCAGCCCACTTCCTTGATGGTCACAACATCGGACCAAAAAGAAAAAATCGTCAGATCATTGCCGTGCTCTTCACCGTTCTTGCGGAGAAAAAGACGGGTCTGCATCAATCGCTCTTCCAGTTCTTCGGTGGTCAGGCCGTCCGGCTTCTTGTATACCCGAACAATGTACTGATAGCGATCCTTGGCTTCAATAAGATCAGCATTCACCTTAAAGCGGTGATCATAGTCCTGCTCAAAGCCCCGCTCCTCCATCAGTCGCTGGAGACGATTGAACGCGGCCTCGGTATGGGCAATACCGGACAGGATAATCTGGTTTTCTTTTTTATATTTATAATCCTCAAAACTGACACCGCGCAGCAGCAGTCCGAGACCGCTGCCGTCATATCCCTCCTGCATGGCCTCCATGCCGCTCAGCACCTCGTACGGTGAAAAGGGGATATCTGCGGTTTTCAGGGCTAATCGACACATATAATGACTCCCGGAAATTCTATAATGCTCATTTCTTTCAATAGGAAATTGTACCGAATTTCTTGGCAAAATTTTAATCAATTTTACCATCGGTACAAAAAATACTTGACAATACAAAAAAAGCTATGATCTGTCAAATAGAAAGAGGGCCTCCGCTCTCCCTCTTACTTGACAGCATGTTATCCCCCTTTCACTCGCCTCATTAATTTGCTCTTTTTGGATCCCTGCCGTACAATAATTTCATGTAATTAGTTACAACCTCTTACTATCCAGGATAACTAGTACAGCAACCTGCAAGTTCGACTAATAACTTCACGCTAGTAATTTTCGAAACTTACGGTTTTCACAGCTGATTGCGCCAGTATGAGTTATTAGCAAAATTTAGTGGTTGCTGTACTAGTTATCCTGGATAGTAAGAGGTTGTAACTAATT
>JBATKL010000614.1:0-3230 GCA_049669385.1 Candidatus Electrothrix sp.
TCCTCAATCATCTTCGCCAGACCGGGGTGAATTCGATTAATCGCAAGCCTTGGACCCGACAGAAGCTGCATTCCTTTTGCCAGGAATATACAAAGCGATTTCATGTTGATCAGGCAGTGCGCCTCACCTATAATCCGATGTATTTCGTTGCTCGCCGCAGTGATGACGTGACGAAAAAAGTTGAAGAATGAAGTACATCCAGATAATGAATAACCACGGCCCCCTCTTTTCTTCCCAGAAAAATCAACAAACCTATCAAAAACATCTTGCAGAGTCGCCCGCAAAATGATAAAGAGTGTATGCGTTTGCGCCTGTAGCTCATCTGGATAGAGTATCGGACTACGAATCCGAGGGTAGCAGGTTCGAATCCTGCCAGGCGCACCAGAAATTTTAAGCCTCCCGGTCTTTTCAGATCTGGAGGCTTTTTTTATTTTCTCTCACAGCCTGACAACTCCTTTCTTGCTTCTCTTATTGCTTCTCCTCTTGCCAAGAACAAGAAAAGTGATTATTCTTGAATATTCTTACAAGAAGTAAATGGAACACCCTTTGATCATCAGCGGGATACTCTCTGAGCAATGAACTGAGCGATGAAAATTGTCTGTAAAAATAAAAAGGCTTTTCATGATTATCATATCGATAAAACCATGGAAGCGGGCATGGTCCTCACCGGACCAGAGGTCAAGTCCCTGAGAGCAGGTCGGGCCAATATTAAAGACGGTTATGCCCAGCTCAAAAACGGTGAAGTATTTTTGTACAACATTCATATTTCCCCCTATGCCTTTGCCGCCCACTCTGTCACAGACCCGCTGAGAGTGCGCAAATTACTGCTGCACAAGCGAGAAGTACGAAAACTGATCGGCAAGCTGAATGAAAAAGGGGTTGCGCTTATTCCGCTCAAGATATACTTTATAGATAATGGAAAGGCCAAAATAGAACTTGGCTTGGCCCGAGGCAAAAAGCTTTACGACAAGCGGGCCTCTTTAAAAGAAAAGCAATCAAACCGTGATGTTCAACGATCATTGCGACAGCAAGACTAGTATGATTTCCATCCCTCCCCTTAGGGAGTAGGGAGGGATAAAAAAGATATGGGGGTGAAACGGATTCGACGGGGATATGAAAGCTCAACGTTGCATGCCGAGTGTTCTGTCAGCTCGTAAAATTGATGGAAAATTAATATAATCGCAGACGATTATAATTACGCAGTAGCAGCGTAAGCTGCTGTGCCGCTTTCCCGGTCCGCGCCCGTAAGGCCGGAGTAAAGCGTCGACTCTTCGGGCTGGTCTAACCGATGTGCCTCTCATTGGAAAGACGAGAATCTAACAGGCTGGTATTCAGCAATCCACCGTTCCGGGTGAGAGCTGAATACGAGATCTTTACTCGGAACTAAGCATGTAGATACGTGAGGGGAGTATTTTCGGACCCGGGTTCAACTCCCGGCACCTCCACCAAGTAGCAGATAAGCCCGCAACCTAACAAGGTTTGCGGGCTTTTTTTGCGTCCGGTGACATCCGGGGGAGTCCGTTGACAGCCACCAGAAATTACAATACTTTTTCTTCACGGTCTCAATTTCAGCGGCCCGGTGCTTGGATTTCAGGTATTGACAAGACAGCCTCTTAGTGTATTATATACTTAATTGTGCCCGATCCCCTGTTACAGACATGATCTTTATCACGGTCGGGCCTTCTTGTTTTCGGTGTCCTCATGCCCTCCCCACCTCTTATTAAGCCTCATTTAGAATATCAAGAACTTGTTGCCCGTCTCAAAGAACGGGGAATGATTATTCCCGACCAAGCAAGGGCAATCCGCAAGCTGTCTCAAATTGGATACTACCGGTTAAGCGGTTTCTGGTATCCGTGCAGGCGTCCCAAATTTGACGATGACGGCAATTTTCTCAAAGATTCACAGACCGGTCTCCCTGTCCGGGATGACAGATTTCAGGATAATATCAACTTTAACGATATAATAGACCTGTATCTGTTTGATAAAAAACTACGTCAGCTCATGCTGGACGGGATCGAACGGATTGAAATTTACATGCGCAGTATCATTGCCCATGAAATAGGGAAGATTGATCCGCTCGCCTATGAAAAGGAAGAATTTATAAATCCCAAAGTCACCGCAACCAAGCAGAAAAACGGCAGAGCGGTCAATCACTGGTATGAATGGATGAATAGGCTTTGCAATCTGATAAACAGCAGCAAGGAAGACTGCATAGTCTGGCACCGGAAAAGAGGGCTGCCTATTCCTTTCTGGGCTGTTATCGAGTGCTGGGATTACGGCCTGATGTCGAAATATTTTGACAACCTGAACGGCAGATGCCAACAGAAAGTAATTCGTCGCGTAGAGTTTGCGAAACCTTCCACGCTGATAAACTGGCTGACCGAGATCAACATATTACGGAACAAATGCGCCCATCATGCCCGCATCTGGAACCGTGCCTCTGCAAACCCGATCAGTCTGAAGGGATTTGAAGCTGACCCGTATTTTCAAAAGCTCAATCTCAGTCTTGAGGCACGGCGCAGAATATACGGACAGGCTGCCGTCATCTGGTATTTTGTCCGAAAGATAGGGCCGAGTTCCGATTGGATCAAAAGGGTTGCCGATCTTGTGGACAGCAAACCGGCTCTTGAACCCTGCCCTTATACGGCAATGGGGTTCCCGGATAACTCCGGCTTTCCGAGAGAGCTTTTCGGGATTGACGAAAAGAGATGACCCGTTGAAAAGCTGCTCAACACATCTGCAGGAAACGGGTGCTCTGAAAAACAACCTCTATAAAATACAGGGCATTAAAAGGTTAGCTTGATGGACGGCACCACCATTAACAAGTCCAAAGAAATCCAATAAAGTTCATAAGCCCGCAACCTGACAAGGTTTGCGGGCTTTTTTTGTCCTGTGACATTCCGTCTCCCATCGACTACGTTATGCAAGGACTTCCCTAAAAAACAGCATCCCCTTCAGTACAGAACCGCTGGGGCAACCCGCTTCCTGACAATTTGCACAAAGTTTGCACAAGGAAAATAAAACATGAGTAGTAAAATCAATCAAAAAGACATCAACAACGCGGCATGGGCCGCATGTGATACCTTCCGAGGCGTTGTTGATCCCGCACAGTACAAAGACTACATCCTTACGATGCTGTTTGTGAAGTATATCTCTGATGTCTGGCAGGACCATTATGAAGAGTATCAGCAACAGTATGGCGATGACGATGTTCGTATCCGCCGCAAGCT
>JBATKL010000615.1:0-1538 GCA_049669385.1 Candidatus Electrothrix sp.
GTCTTTCTCTTCACCGTATTTACCTTGGTTGTCATCTTCGGCTCACTGATGTATGTCATTGAGGGCGGAGAAAATGGGTTTACCAGCATCCCGCGCAGCATCTACTGGGCAATCGTGACTATGACCACGGTCGGATACGGGGATATTTCGCCGCAGACCATAGTTGGTCAGGCATTTTCTTCAATAGTGATGATTCTCGGTTATGGAATTATCGCCGTGCCCACAGGCATTGTAACGGTTGAAATGTCGCAGGCTTTCAGCCGTAAGGTATCAACGCAGACCTGTCTGCAATGTAGTGCTGAGGGGCACGATACAGATGCTAGGTATTGCAAATTCTGCGGGGCAGAACTCTAATATTACCTCTTCTTCCTGATCGCCTTCCTTTCCCCATGAAAAAATCAGGGCATTTTTCTGTCCGATCATGTTTAATGGGCCGCAGATAATTCATACATAAATAAGGTTCGCGCGAACGGCGCATGCATTTTTTATATACAAAGTTTTATATACAAAGAGCTGGCGGCTCACCCAAGTCGCCAACCAGCTTTCATACTTTGTTGTGACCCACAGGTCATGGCCGTGAGATATTTTTTAGTTTTAAGGAGAATGTGTTATGGGACAAACCGTTGCGGAAAAAATACTGGCTGCTCATCTGATTGAGGGCGAGTTAAAAAAAGGAGAGGAAATCGGGCTGCGTATTGATCAGACCCTGACCCAGGATGCCACCGGTACTATGGCCTATCTGGAGTTTGAGGCCATCGGTATTCCCCGTGTCCAGACCGAGCTGTCAGTGAGTTATGTGGATCATAATATGCTGCAATCGGATTTTAAAAACGCCGACGATCATATTTTTCTGCAAGGAACGGCCCGTAAATTCGGTCTCCATTTTTCACCGCCGGGAAACGGTATCTGTCATCAGGTTCATCTGGAACGCTTCGGTGTTCCCGGTAAAACCCTGCTGGGCTCTGATTCGCACACTCCCACCGGCGGCGGCATGGGTATGCTGGCGATGGGCGCAGGCGGATTGGATGTGGCTATGGCTATGGCGGGTAAACCCTTTTACTTGATTATGCCGAAAATCTATGGCATCAAGCTCACCGGCAAGCTGCAACCTTGGGTTGCGGCCCGTGATGTCCTGCTGGAAGTCCTGCGTCAGCTCTCGGTTAAAGGCGGGGTAGGGTTTATTATGGAATATTTCGGACCGGGTGTGGCTGAATTGAGCCTGACTGATCGGGCCACTATCACCAACTTTGGTGCCGAGCTGGGTGCTACTTCTTCGGTCTTTCCTTCGGATGAGAACACCAGAAAGTATCTGGCTGCTCAGGGTCGGGAAGACCAATGGCATGAGCTGGTTGCCGATGCTGATGCTGAGTACGACGAGGTGCTGGAGATTGATATGTCCACCTTGGAGCCCATGATTGCCTGTCCCTCATCTCCAGACAACGTGGTCAAGGTCAGTGAGGTCGCTGGTAAGCCTGTAGCTCAGGTACTGATCGGCTCCTGTACCAACTCCTCCTTGCGTGACCTGACCGCTGTGGCAA
>JBATKL010000616.1:0-3489 GCA_049669385.1 Candidatus Electrothrix sp.
AGCTCTCGGCAGCCAAGGACCATGGCCGCGACGGTCCGGGTGGTCTTACTGCAATTCACCACCAGCAAAACCGGGAGATCTAACTGCACAGCCAGTTCCGCCGTAGAAAAACCGCCCTCTGCTGTCACTCCATCATACAGCCCTCGGTTACCTTCTATCAGGGCGTAATCAGCACCAGCAGCCTGTCGCTGAAAGGAATCAGCAAGAGCGGCATCGGACATGAGATAGGGATCCAAATTATAGCAGGGATGACCGGCGGCGGTGGTCATCCAGCCCGCATCAATATAATCCGGCCCCTTTTTAAACGGCACCACCCTATGCCCGCTGCGTCGCAGGGCCGCTGTCAGGGCAACTGAGGCCACGGATTTACCGGAACCACCGCTCAGCCCAGCAATGACGATGCATCCGGTTGTTGCCTTTGCTGCCTTCTCCGCTTGCATTGCCACGCTCATTTCCTGTTCACCTTCTTGTTCATCTAACGCTGTCATGAAGAAAACCTGAGAGTCAAACCAACCTGTTTTAAATAATCAGCCTCCTGCTCCAGACTGGCAAGCTGGAGGGGGTGCCTGTCCAGCTCGCCCTCGGCAAAGCGAAGGGTAAGGCTTTTTTCTTCGGCAATAACCTCCTCAACAATCGCTGTTTCGTCCTTACGCGAACGATGCAACAGGGTTGCCAGTCGCAGCAGCACCGCAAGCCGCAAGGCAGTTACTCGCTTTGCAGCAGGTAATTCCCTCAAGATATTTTTTGATATTTTCTTGCGATGACAGCGCACCAGTATACTCATCCACTCTTGCTCTTCAAAAGAAAATCCCGGCAGATCCGCATGATCCAGCAGATAGGCCCCGTGTTTCTGATAGCCGCTCAGTGAGACAGCCAGGCCTATTTCATGAAGACTGCCAGCCCAGTAAAGGAGCTCTGCATCCTCGGGTTGTAAATTCCAGGCTTCTTCGCAGGCACTCAACAGGCGATGGGCCGTCCTATTGACCCGAACAGCATGTTTATGGCTGATCTGAAAGCGCTGCTGGACACTTGCGATGGTTTTCAGACGGGTATCTTCACTCTGGCTCCGGCCTAGGCGTTCATAGAGCAATCCTTCCCGCAAGGCTCCGTCAGAGACCTGCATAGTCTCAATCTTCAAGGCCTCAAAGGTGGCAATAAGGACGGCCAGCCCCCCGGCGATAACCGGTTTCCGTTCAGACTTCAGGCCGGGCAGGTCCAGCTTATCCAGATGACCTGCTGCAATCATCCGCTCCCGTATTTCAT
Source organism: Candidatus Electrothrix sp. (assembly GCA_049669385.1). Taxonomy (GTDB): domain Bacteria; phylum Desulfobacterota; class Desulfobulbia; order Desulfobulbales; family Desulfobulbaceae; genus Electrothrix. Next base: position 1,264 of record JBATKL010000616.1, read on the forward strand.
AGAGGCTGTCCAAGGTAATATGATACGGGCTGAGCTCCAAAGCCTGAACAATCCCCCCCACGGTCTTGATGGTGCCCGAGGCCCCGGCGGCTGAAGCCCAATCCGCTTTTTGGAAATATTTCCTGACCGGGCGGAGCTCCAAATGGGCAGCTGTTTTGGCCTGGGCCCAAGCGTTCTTGTTCAAGTCCCCGTTGCGGAAAAACTTGAGACTCATACTGACACAGCCCATATTGAGGCTGCGCAGATGCAGGGGCTCGAAATTTTCTCCGATAATCAGCTCGGTACTGCCACCGCCGATATCCATGACAAAGCGTTTTCCCTCTTCGGCAACCAGGGAGTGAGATACCCCGAGATAGACGAGACGAGCCTCTTCCTTTCCGCCGATAACAGATATGGGATGGCCGAGGGCCTCGCTGGCTTTTTCAATAAAACTCCGGGATTTCCTGGCCTGACGCAGGGTTTTGGTGCCCACGGCAGCCACTGTTCCGGGCGGAAAATTGCGCACTCGTTCACCGAAACGGTGAAGACAGTCAAGAGCGCGTTGGCGGGCCTCTTTGGCGAGCCGGTTATGCTCATCAAGCCCGGCACCGAGGCGCACCATCTCTTTCAGCTTGTCCAGGATGTGGATATGGCCGTCTTCGATCCGGGCCACAACCATATGGAAGCTGTTAGAGCCGAGGTCGATGGCGGCAAGGAATGCTGGGGGTTGATTTTGCTCATTCACGGCATTATAGTACGGTATGGGTTATATTTCGGAGATTTCCCTCTCCCTCTCCCTCTTCCTCTCATACGATCTCCCGGTCCTCTCATTTCAGCGTGGACAAATAGCTGATGATATCCGCCCGATCCTGATCGTTTCTCACCCCTATAAACGACATCTTTGTTCCAGGAATGAAGTCTTTTGGATCCTTGAGGTAAATATCAAGCTGTTCCTTATCCCAGACAGCATGATGCGTTTTTTTCTGAAATGCATTGGAGTGAATATACTCTTCCGCTGTACCAGCAACCCGCCCGACAACCCCGAACAGGTACGGCCCGACGTTGTTTTTCTTTGCAGGCGTCAGGTCATGACAAACAATGCACTGGGATTCGACAATTCTTTTGCCGTTTCCCGGAAATTCTTTAGCCATGGCGTTGTTCAGGAGGAAGATAGAAAATAAGCACAGCGGAATGATTTTCTTCATGGTGATACTCCTTTGGTTTTTAAGGAACATTTTGTGTTGATTTCCGCCTCTTTTTTGCGTGCTACAGGGTGAGGTGTTTAGGGCAAATACAGGGGGTTGCCTCCACGGTAGATCAACGGCACCCGTACCCCGAAGGGGTTATATTTACCCAGCTCGGGGTAACACCCCGAGTGACTGGGCCTGATGTGCTCCGTGCTCAGGGTGTTACCCTGAGCTGATAAATACAGCCCCTTCAGGGCATTGTGCTGCCGTCATATATCGTCGCAGCCCTGTCTGCCCGGTATAAAAGGACGAAAACAGAAGACAGGATTTCAGGAAGCAGAAAGCAGGAGTCAGGAACCAGCAGCCGGGGAGAACACCACTCGAAACCCTCCATCGTTGAGCCGAATATCAGGGAAGTTCCTGAGACGGACCGAGCAAGGGGCGTAGCGAGAAGAAAGGTACCAGGAAACACCACGACAAATTCGCATCTTCCCCTGTGCAGACCCCGGAGGATTCTTCACTGTCCCGTGCCGCTGACAGTCTGCATAATACTTTTCTCCATACCAGTCTCCGCACCACTCCCAGACATTGCCGTGCATATCATACAGACCCCAGGCATTGGTCTTTTTCGTCCCGACCGGATGGGTTTTCTTACCGGAATTTTCCGTATACCAAGCATACTCACCAAGATTCTTTTCATCATCACCGAAACACCAGCTGGACTCACTGCCTGCCCGGCAAGCATATTCCCATTCCGCCTCAGTAGGCAAACGATAGGTATGGCCAGTTTCCCGGCTCAACCAGTTGCAATATTCTTTAGCATCATCCCAGCTGACATTAATCACTGGTCGCTGTCCCCTACCCCAGCTCTGATCGTTCGACTTTTCACGGCCAGTGGCCTCACAAAAGATATCATACTCAGCAAAGGTCACCGGATAACGACCAATGGCAAAGCTGTCTAACTCTACCTCATGTACCGGTCGTTCATTTCCACGTCCATACCCTTGGATATCGCCCATCCGAAAAAGGCCTCCGGGCAAGAGCACCATGTCCGGGCCAA
>JBATKL010000617.1:0-3938 GCA_049669385.1 Candidatus Electrothrix sp.
TTCCTGGATCCCCTGGCTTTTTTCGGGATTCTTTTTGACAATCTGTATCGGTTTCAGATTACATGTTGGCGGAGATTGGAATAATTATCTGCCCTATTACGAATTAGAGATCGGCAGGGCATTGACAGATCCCATAATTGGTGATCCAGGGTATGTGCTGTTAAATCGTTTGATGGCCCATTTAGGGTGGAAAATTTATGGTGTCAACTTGGTCTGCGGGCTGATTTTTATCAGTGGCCTGACCGCGTTTTGTCGAGGTTTATATCGATCCTGGCTGGGGATGGCCGTTGCGGTCCCGTACTTAGTGATTGTGGTGGCAATGGGATACACTCGGCAGGGGGTGGCGCTCGGCTTGATTTTCTGGGGCCTTGCCTATCTTGAGGAAGGCAACTTTATTCCCTATATATTGTTCATTATTGTTGCTTCCCTGTTTCACAAGACAGCAATTGTCATGATTCCACTCGGTATTTTTCTTTACAAAAGCGGATGGTTATATAGGATTGCGGCGGTCGTTCTAGTTGCAGCAGGGCTATGGGATGCTTTGGTGGCCAAGGAGGTGGATCAGCTTTGGTCCGCCTATGTTGAGCAGCAGATGTATTCGCAAGGTGCTGTTATTCGGGTGGTGATGAATGGTGTTGCCGCTGTTTTTCTGCTAAGGTACTGGAAACAGTGGAAACAGGTGTACCCGAATGCGTTGCTTTGGTTATGGATGGCCTATGGCGCAATAGCCTGTGTTTTTGTGGTCGGATTTGCCACCACCGCTGTGGACAGGCTTGCCCTTTATCTCACGCCCTTGCAAGTGGTAGTTTTTTCTCGCCTCCCTTTTCTTGCTAGAAAAAAGTATCATCCTGATACCATGATAGCGTGGATTTTGTTCGGCTATGGCGCAGTCCTTTTTGTTTGGTTACATTTTGCAAGCCATGCCGTGTATTGGATTCCGTATCGGAATATTCTTTTCGAGTAACCTACTCTGCTTTATGAAAGTCATTTTTTTCGCCAATACAGATTGGTATCTGTATAATTTTCGTTTGAACCTTGCCCGCTCTCTTCGTGAGCAAGGTGCTGAGGTGATTATGATGTCACCTCCTGGCGAGTACGGGGAACGAATAGAAAACGAGGGGTTCCGTTGGCTTCCTCTGCCCATGGACCGACGCAGTCTTAATCCCCTCCGTGAGGTTCGATTACTTCGCTATATCTATTCGATATATAGAAAAGAGCAACCTGATGTCGTCCATAATTTCACCATCAAAAGTGTGGTCTACGGAGCTTTGGCAGCTCAGGCTGCCGAGATACACAACAGGATACACGCTGTTACCGGCTTAGGACATGTCTTTATCAGTCAATCCGTGCGAGCCCGTATCCTTCGTCCGCTGGTGAAAGGGTTGTTGAGGCAAGCCTTGCGAGGAAAAGGAAGTCGTTTGATTCTACAGAATCCTGATGATAGGAATTTATTTCTCAAGCATAAACTGATTGGGCCGGAACGCATTCATTTAATTCGCGGTTCGGGAGTGGATACTGAGCATTTTGCTCCTGTTCAGAAGGTACGTAAGGGGAAATTTCGAGTCTTGCTGGCGGCTCGGCTACTTTGGGAAAAGGGGATTAGGGAATATGCGGAAGCTGCTCAGTTATTGGCCTATCGGAGCGATGAACTTGAATTCCTACTTGCCGGGGCTGTGGATCCGGGTAATCCCAGTGCAGTACCGGAGCAGCAAATAAAGAAATGGCAGGAAGTAGGCAGAGTAACGGTGCTCGGTCATGTGGAGGGTATGCAGCAACTGATGACTACGGTGGACCTCATGGTTCTCCCGAGTTGGCGAGAAGGCACGCCGCGTGGTCTCTTAGAAGCGGCGTCTATGGCCCTGCCTATAGTCACCACTGATGCACCTGGCTGTCGAGAAATTGTGGATAATGAGAAGAATGGCTTTCTCGTGCCGGTAGGTGATGCTGTTGCTTTGGCTGAAAAGATTGAATATCTCCTCGATCACCCAGAAACCTGTCTTCGTTTCGGTAACGCAGGCAGAGAAAAGGTGTACAAGGAGTTTGATCAAGAGATTGTTTTTCGTCAGACATGGGACGTCTATCGTTCCCTCGGCATCCTGAACAAATCGATAAAAGGTGAATGACGGTGACGGTTCGAGGACTGCACCCAGGGACTGGTGAGCTGCTTCGTCAGGTGTTTCTTGAGCAGAAAGCAGTATGGCCTCAGTGCGGAGCACTGTCAGAAGAAATCTTTTTTCAAGACGTCGTATCCCAGGGGATGGTACCGCTCCTTTTTCGAAAATTAGCTCGGAGAATGGCAGCAGAATCCAGCAAAAATTGGCCGCAACCCCTCTTGCTTCGGTTGCGAAGAACAGCTTTGCAGCAGGCCGCCTTTGAGCTTGTAGCTGAGATGGATCTTCGTCATCTACTCAACGCCTTTGCTCAAATTGGTAGTACTCCACTTCTCCTTAAAGGAACGCCGTTATCCCATACCCTGTACCCAGAACCGGGCCTGCGTCCGAGATGTGATACGGACCTGCTCATTTCAGAGGAAGACCGAGAAAAAATAGCAAATTTGATGAAAAAGTTGGGTTACACTCCGCTTCATGAAGCGCAGGTGGATTATATCAATACCCAGATGAGCTATGCAAAGAAAACAGTGCAAGGGTTTTCCTGTTGCTATGATATTCACTGGCAGGTGAGTAATTGCAATCGTCAGTTCAGCCGCGACTTTGCCAACGGGAAACTGTTTGAACGCGCTGAAGCCATTCCAGCCTTGGGAGAAAATGCTCAGACCCTGAGTAAGGTCGATGCGCTGATCTTTTCCTGCTTTCACAGAGCAGGTCATTTTGCCCATAGCGGTGATCGCTTGATTTGGCTGCACGATATTCATCTGCTTTGCCAGGCCCTGACAACGGGGGAGATAGCCGCCTTTTATCGACGGGCGAAGGAACTTCAAATCATTGCCCTTTGCGCTGACGCCATAACCACGGCCCAATCCTGGTTCGGTACAGTCTCTTCTGAGGAATTAAAGGTGTTCTTGCAAGAGAGACCGGAAAAAGAAGCTGCTGCTCAGCTCCTTGGAAGTGGCAGACGTAACGGCATCAGAAAGCAGACCTTACTTGAACTGAAAGGTTTATCTACTTGGCAGGAACGTTGTGCTTATATTATGCAAAATCTTTTTCCTCCGCCAGCGTTCATGCTTTGGCGTTATCAGAAAGAAAGAAAAAGCATCTTGCCTTGGTTGTACGTCCGGCGGTTTGCAGAAGGGCTGATTATTTTTTTCCGTAAATAGCGTAGCAGAGGCCCAGGTTGAAAACGCGCTTACTCTCCTTTTTGTTCGGTACCGTGTTCGGTATTCTGCTCGTCCTTGGTGGCGGGATCCTTTTTATGCGCTATGCTCCTTTTCTCCTTATTGTTGACGAACCGGTTGAGCAGGCGGATATTGCTGTTGTGCTGGGCGGCGGCGGAGGGAGTCGTCTTCGCAAGGGTTTATCGCTTTATGAGGCCGGTCTGGTCAATTATCTTGTCTTGGTCGACAATACAAAGAATGCTTGGGATGATATGTTGCACCGTCTCTGCCCGGACTGCGCAAGGGCAGGTAAGGTAACCATCATAGAAGGCTCTCGAAACACCTTTACCGATGCAGAATTGGTGGAGAAATATTGCCGTAAACAGAAGATAAAGAGTGTGCTGGTCGTCACTGATCCCTATCACACCCGCAGGGCCGCGCTGATTTTTACAGCTCAGTTTGCAAAGAGCGGTGTGCGGATGGCAATGATCAGTTCTGGAGACTTTGGCAGCCGGTTGGCCCCGGAAGAACAATGGTGGCAGGATGATGATACCCTGGGGACGGTTTGGACCGAGATGAATAAGGTGTTAATTATTCTGTTGAGAGATTATGGGCTACTTTCTGACTAAAGATATGACAACGAAGGGGATCAAAGAATATATCGGGT
>JBATKL010000618.1:0-2232 GCA_049669385.1 Candidatus Electrothrix sp.
GGCGGTATCACCCAGGGTAAGGGTGTTGCCCTCCAGGGCCGTGGAGGTGTGGGTCCAGAGGTCGCGCAGCTGGGTTTGGAGGGCTGCGCGGAGGTCGGGATCGAGGTTGCGGAGGTAGTGGGGCATGGCTTTTCCCTGAACCCGGCTGGTTACAGCAACTCCTGCAAGGTCACGCCTTCAGGCATCTTCTTGGCAACAGTCACCTTGTAGTCTGAAAATTTTCTTGGCGGAACTGCGCTGTTGATGCGTTCAACTTCGACCAGCTCAAAAAGCTTATGGGCCGGGGCATTGCCCAATTCGCTGTCATGCTTGAACACGATAAGTTTTTGGGCCGCCATTTCACCACGGGCAGCGGAACGGTCATGGTCGAACATATTGATGAGCGCATCCCATAACAGCTGTAAATCATCCTCAGAAAAACCCGTATTGCCAGCTAATGGAGCTGAAACATAACCATGCGCCCGATACAGGCCATAGGGAATATAGGTTTTCCGGCCCATAGTTCTGTTGTCGCCGCTTTGTTTCTCCGCCTCTTTAGCCGTTTCAACAGCCATACGGGTGATGCTGGCCTCCATGGGCACCACAGGGTCAATGCTTTCTGAAAAATTCAACTGCACTGGCCCACGCACCTGTCCGCAGTTATTTGTAGTCGTGGACATGACGGCCCCGAAGGTACGCACATCAAAAAAATTGGCGCACATCCAATCACGGGCTTTTTTTATCTTATCGCCCTTGCCCTTTTCCTCTTTTACTGCCTCGTAGGCAGGTGCTCTGCGTTCAGCCAGCACTGCTTTTTCTTGCACATAGATATTATACTTTTCTTCTTCGCCTTTCCGTAATTCAACGAAATTTCTCACTTTACGTTTCAGGCAAACATCGGTGACAATCCCATGACTGGTTTCAGGATCAATGCGAGGTAAATTGCCGCCATCCGGGTCACCGTTGGGGTTGCCGTTTTTGACATCAAAAAGATAAACAAATTCATAGCGGTTATTTATAGAATCACTCATTTTCTTCTCCTTTGTCCTTTTTTTGTTTTTTGCGCCAAAGATCGTTTCTCTGCTGATAATAGCCTATGGCAAATAATCCCTGCTCCTGGAGATTAAGATGAGCAGGAAAGCCGTTATCAAGGTTCTCTGTGATCTCGGCAATATTGTTGTCAGAGATGTAACCATAATCCGCTTTGGCAATATGATGCTGAGATAACCTGAGAAGCCGAGGAAAAACCGTTGCCGGAGTTGCAGAAGCTGCTCCATAAAATCGATCTTTAATCGTTGCGTTCACCTTGCCCAGAGCATCAAGCTGGGCCTTTTCCAGTACAGCGAACAACCTGCCCAGCAGATAGGCTGTATCTTTTCTTTCTTTATTGAGTGACATCGGCACCTCCTTGATTATATCTTTAAAATTTCGTACAAGAACCGCTTTTAAAATTGCGGCCCGCAAATACGTTATCCGTTGGTCCGCCCTGATCCTCCCCAACACACCGTTATACAAATTAAGCGGATAGTTCCTTCCTTCCAGAATAGAGCGCATCAGAGCACCGGCGAGCAGAGGGGGAATATCCTTGGTCTCCCGTGCTGTCTCTTTGAGCAGATGCCAGATTCCAGGATTTTCCATATCCCGTTCTGAACTCGTCTCCATTTCCAGACAACGGAAATGCTCACCGATCCGGTCTTTGAGTTCATCCACACTGCAATCATGGCGGAAACGCAGGGCCAGCCGGGCCTTGTTCAAAGAAAAACCGAGAATATAAAAACGGACATCGCCCTCATAATCCTGCCAGTCCGGTGTCTTTCCTTTCTTTGCGGCGCGGAGAAATTGCGAAATCTTTTGATTGTCCGCAGCATCATCACCCGGTTGCGGATTCAGGACAAAGCCCATAAATGCCTCCACCGGAGAAGCCCGCTCTGTCCAAAATACTGTGACTGCATCGCCAATAGTGAGCCGTTGCTTCTTGCTGCGAAATAAATATTTCAGGGCGGTGGAACTCTTAAACTCATCTATGACATGAATGGGGGCGTTATCCCCCCGCTTTTTATTGTACGACTCATAGGCGTTTTCATTAAAGGAGACCAAGGAAGCCCCTGAACCGAACTTAAACTGCGCATACTGTTCCTGAAGATTACCGCTGCTGCCGGTGACCAAGGAAATACCCTGACGATATTTTTTTTGCTCAAGAAACTGCTGCCATAACGCCATAACCACCGGTCGTTCATTAAAAAAGCCCGTTTC
>JBATKL010000619.1:0-5010 GCA_049669385.1 Candidatus Electrothrix sp.
TGACCTGCCTGGGTAAGATCATCGGCGGCGGCCTACCAGTTGGGGCTTATGGCGGCAAAAAAGAAATTATGGACCAAATCGCCCCGGATGGACCGGTCTATCAGGCCGGCACCCTGTCCGGTAACCCTCTGGCAATGGCTGCGGGTTTGGCTATGCTGAAAATCGTGCGCAAACCGGGTTTTTACCAGGAGCTTGAGGAGAAAAGTGATCGCTTTGCAAAACGGTTGGCTGAAATCGGCGCAAAGGCCTCTGTCCCCACTGTGCTGAATCGGATCGGCTCCATGATGACCTGCTTTTTCACTGATGCACCGGTGACGGATTTCGACTCTGCCATGCAGGCGGATACAGCTCGTTATGGACAATATTTCAGGCAAATGACGGAAAGCGGCTTCTGGTTGGCTCCTTCCCAATTCGAGGCCCTGTTTATCTCAGCTGCCCATACACCGGAGCAGTTGGAACAGGCCCTTGTGGCAATTGAGACATTTCTGACAAAATTGTCCGAAGTGTGAAAAAAAACATTGCGTTTGTGACTGTTGCGTGCTATTTCTGTGCAATTTAACAGGACATCCTATGCAGGAGCGGGAACATGGCCGAGGAGCAACGAGGGATATTAACTGATCTGGCCCGATACGGTCAGATTGGAACGACCTTTGCCACCTCTATCTTTGTCGGCTTTGGCATAGGCTGGTGGCTCGACAATAAGCTGTTTGCCGGAAAGACCACTCCTTGGTTCAGCTTTATTTTTCTCGGATTCGGAATTGCTGCCGGTTTTAAGCATCTCTGGGATCTGAGCAAAAAAATATCTGATGACTGATGCAATGAAGAGCAGGGGCGGTGGGAGCGGCAAAGGTGATGAGCTTTTCCTGCTCCATATGGTTGAGCGGTTTAACCTGATTCTGCTGGCCCTGCTTGCTGTAGGTAGCTGGTATTTCATTGATTGGCCTTTTGCCCAATCTGTCTTGGTCGGCGGCGCATTATCCAGCGGCAGTTTTTTCTGGCTGAAGCGAACAGTGCTACGATTTACCCGGCATGCTGCAACGCTGGGAGATGTTGAACAACTAAATGGCAAGTCGCTTTCATCCGGTTTCGCTGTGAAATTTTACACCCGCCTCTTTGTCCTCGCCTTTTTGCTGCTTCTGCTCAACACACAGTTCAGCATGAATGTGATAGGACTTGTTACCGGGCTGTCTACGGTTATGTTAAGCGTAATTATTGTCGTCCTCTTTCGAGGGCGAATGATATTTCAGGAAAATATGTAAAGGGAGGTTGGGCATGGAACATCCAATTCTATTTATCTCGGTTATTCTTGACTGGATAGGTTTGCCGGTCCCGCACGGACCGATCGGGGCAACATTTCTGGAAAAATTATGCGAACCGTATCTGACCTACAGTTGGCTGGTCATGGCCTTCTTGTTTGTGGTCCCCAAGCTCACCCTTGGTAAACTGGAGTTGGTTCCGGGAACCGGACAAAATTTCTGGGAAGTCTTGGTCGGCGGAATTTTAGACTTTTTGACGGAACATATGGGCAGAGAAAAAGCTAAAATGCTTTTTCCCGTACTGGCTACTTTTTTTCTCTACACACTTCTCGCCAATATGATCGGCCTGTTGCCCGGTTTCATGTCGCCGACATCCAGTCTTAATATTACCATCGCCATGACCATCATCGTCTGGGTTATGCACCATGTTTTGGGCTTTCGTTATCACGGATGGAAATACTATAAGCATTTCACGGGCCCGATTCCGCTCATGGCGCCATTTATGATTATTTTGGAGCTGATCGGTAATTTTGCTCGGCTTGTTTCACTTTCCATGCGTCTTTTCGGCAATATTCTGGCAAAGGAAATACTGCTGGCTGTTCTCTTTACACTGGCCGGGTTTCTCTTCGCACCTCTGCCTATTCTCGCCCTTGGCGTGCTTGTCTCCCTGATTCAGGCGGTTGTTTTTGTTCTGCTTGCCGTTGTGTACTGTGTCGGAGCAATGGAGCATGCGCACTGAGCCGGATTGCTAAAAGACGGCAAAAAGACGGCAAAAAGACAGAAAATTCATCAGATATATAAAAGAAGAAGGCCAACTTATCTTTTTAATTATTCGGAGGTTATAAAAAATGGACAAGATTCATCTCGCATTGATTTGTTTTGCTGCTGCAACATCTATCGGATTAACCGGTTTGGGTGCAGGTATTGGTATGGGACGCGGTGTTGAAAGCGCATGTATGGGTATTGCTCGCAACCCGGAAGCAAAAGGACCGATCACCACCACCATGATTCTCGGTATGGCTCTGATTGAGTCTATCGCCATTTACGGGCTGGTTATCGCTTTTATCCTGCTGTTCGCTAATCCCTTTAAGGATATGCTGATGTAGGTTGTAGGTTTTTAATGCACAACCTATAAAAAAAAGGCCGTAGCTTTTGCTACGGCCTTTTTTTGTTTTCTATAGCTAAAAAGTGATGTATTCGCAAAAAATCGATTGTTCAGTTTTCAGGAAGCTGAAACCACGCTGTTAACACCGCTAACGCTGCTAATAATAAAGCGTTACGCTGGACGGGTGAGTGCCTCTTTTCGCGTAAACTTCCATGGTGGGGATATCCGGGTTGTTACCGCTGTATGAACCGCCCGGCTGATATTTCCTATAATCATTATTATTGCCTTCCATCTCCATTCTTCTCGAATCAGCGATAGAAAGCTCATTTCCATCGCTCCAGACCAGCAGTAAGGATGCCCCATACTGCGGCCCGAGTTTGGGGAAAACTATTTTATGCTGTAGGACTTTGTCGCAGGACATAAGTTGGCCACTATCCTGAATTGTCAACGTATTGCTATATCCCCGCAGATTGTTGCTCGCTGTTGCTTCCGAGGCGGCGGCTTGGGGAGCGGGAGCAGTCGTTTCCTGAGTGGAAGATACTTCTTCCTGTGCAGTTTCTGTCTGAGCAACTTCTTCAACAGCTCCTTCCTGATAGCGCTGCTCAATAATATCAACCAGTTCTTCCAAACCACTTGTTGTTGCATGAGCAGGGAGCGAGCCAAACTCAACAAGAGGCGTTGTCCATTTATCTGGTAACACAGAACAACCAGCTAACGCGATAGTTCCTGCAGCAATTTTTCGGAGAGTAGATCTTCTCCCCTGATTTATCTTCTCTTGGGGGATTTCCGTCTGATTGTTTTTATGCATAGCCTTGTTATGTATTGTTTTTTTATTCAAAACAGATCGTTTGCTTATTTTCGTATTATTCCTTAAAGGGAGCCAAATGTCAATCAATACAAAGAGGCGATGTCGTAAAAACAGGAAGTTGTCCGGCTGTGTCCCGGTAAGAATACGGGCAAGCACCCCTCTTTTGCCACCCTACACCTTTTTTCTCGTGCTCATGTACAACAGGAAATAGCCTTTTATCCACCGCCAAACTTCGCGGGGATGTTCAAAAAGACAGGCTTTCCAATATCCGTATCCGTTGAGATGACCATAGTAAACCTGCATCCACCAGCGGGATGGCAGCAAGGTATCCCGGACCAGCTGAGGAAGTTTTCCTCTGTCGGTCTCTTTGAGGAGGCGTTGCGGCCAACCTTGGTAGGGTTGTCCTGCTACGTGGTCAGCCTGATTCTGCTGCTCTTCAACAGGGAGGTTACAGCGGCTGATCACCTCTTCCTGCAATGGGGTCAGGTTGTGGAACCGTGAAAGAACATTGGTTGCTGCGGGCCAATGTTTCCGCAAGAGTTTCCAGTTAATCTGCTCAGAATACTTCTCAACAAGAGTGACCATGTCCGCAACATGAATCAGTCTGTACGGTTCATAGGTCAGGGGAGCTTGAAAACCGTGCAGATAAACATATTGCAGGGTGTCTTCAAGGGAAAGAGTGCGAGCTGTGATGCCGTTGATGGTGAAACTCCGACTCTCGACGTATGATTTTTCCAGAGGCCAGAGTGGATAGCGAGGGTGAAAGGGCAGCAGATTGCGATGCAGCTCAATTGTTACCGGCAGTCCGGTAACGATTTTAACCAGAGGTGGAAGATGGTAATAGTCTTCAGGGATATCGTGTTGTTCTGCTGGCAGGTAATCAAGATCAAGAAGTATTTCTTGGGCAGCGCCAAGATCGTTTTCACTGATCAGCAGGTCGACATCCCGCATCGGACGCAATCCAGGTTCCTCGTAGAGAAAATTACAGAGGGCAATACCCTTGATCGCCAGCACAGGGATGTCGGCGGCCTCGTATCGGGTAAAAATTTCAGCAAGAGCTCTGTTGCGGACGACATTTGCCTGCTTACTACGCAGAGAGAGGCTATGCAGAAGGCGACGAAAATCTTTGGGAAGCTGAACATCAATTCGACTGCTGTGGTGATAAAGCAGAGGAGCAAGTCCCTGTTTTTCGGCCTCGCACAGAAGCTGGCTCCATGTATCAGCTCCTGCTGTTTCCTGAAAGATGAGCAGGTCCTGCTGTAGGCGAGAGTACATCACCTGATGGCCGGTATTGCGAGCGCAGAGTGAGAGGATTTCCCTCATCATGTTGCGGATCATGTTGATCAATCTGCCTGTGCAAAAAGATCGGGCAGCTGCTCGTTGAACTCGGCAAAACTGCTGTAAACGATTCGATAGGCAGGGATTGAGCGGGCAAGCTGAACAAGCTGTTGGAAACCGTGATCGGCTAGATTGCGGGCATTGACATTACAGGTCATGAGCAGGGCCGATGTCCGGGCGACAGATATTTTTTCGATTTGAAGGGGTGCGTCAGCCTGATAGACAGGAAAAACAAGCAAGACCGGGGGAGGAGGAGGCAGCAAGGAGAAATCAGGATTGAGCAGCCTGTGCGGCACCAGAGCTCCATGTTTATCGGCAAGCATTTGTTTTTCGCCATTCTCCGGCATAATTGCTCGGATCGCAGCGGTAGCCCCGGCCTTGATGCAGAAGGGGCGTGGAAAGGGAATAAGCGAGTCAGGGTTATTATCTGGCAGAAAGATCAACTCATCAGTCAGATACGAGCAGCGACAGGAGCAGTGTTCAGAGGTCAGCCAGGCCGAGAC
>JBATKL010000620.1:0-1596 GCA_049669385.1 Candidatus Electrothrix sp.
AGGCTCTGCAATGATCAAGGGGAACGATGCACTCGTTCCCCTGTCAAGCTCCTCGTCAACTACATTTCTTACCAATGCACCATATAGCAGGATAAGTCTCGTCCCTCTTCAAGATCCTTTCCTTCCATAAAACGCTGCATGGACTCGGCAGCGACCTTGCCCTGATAAACTGCCTTGGCCGCAGTCTGCGGACCAAGAACGTTGTCGCCTCCAGCAAAAACCCAGGGAACTGAGGTTTGGAGCGTCCGAGGATTAACTGTATAGGTACCCCAGGATTCTAGCTTAAGATCTGTCCCGTTATCCGCCTCATGCTGGACTTTCTGGCTGATGGCCGGGATGATGGAATCTGCTTCGATGATAAAATTGGATCCCTCTTGCACTACCGGGCGACGACGACCGGAATCGTCCGGCTCGCCCAGCTCCATCCTTACGCACTCGACCCCGGTGAGCTGATTCTTTTCATCAGCAAGGATCTTTATCGGGGCAGCAAGAATTTCTACTCGGACCCCTTCTTCCTCCAGATGATGGATCACAGCGCCAGAGGCCGGCATCTCTTCTTTGGTTCGCCGATAGAGAATAAATACCTCGTCAGAGCCGGTTCGCAGGGCTGTTCTGGCTACATCAATAGCCACGTTGCCGCCACCGACGACCACAACTTTTTTCCCGACATCGACCAATTCTCCGGTAAGCACTCTTCGGAGATAATCCACGCCGTGCAGAACACCCTGTGTGCTCTCTTCTCCCTCAATACCTAACTTACGTCCCTCATGAGCACCCACGCCGATAAAGACGGAATCGTACCCGTCTTCTCGGAGTTCCTGGAGCGTTTTATCCTTCCCTATGGTCACACCAAGCTTGATTTCGACTCCACAGCTCTTCAGGGCGGCAAGTTCCGCACCGATGATGTCGCGGGGCAGCCGATAATGGGGAATCCCCACAGAAAGCATACCGCCGAACACGGGCAGGGCTTCATAAATCGTGCATTTATATCCTTGGTGAGCGAGAACATGGGCAGCGGTAATCCCGGCAGGGCCGGAGCCGACAATGGCAACCTTGCGCCCGTTGGGGAGAGCGCAGTCCTTGGTCATGGCCTTCTTGTTGGCAACCATCCAATCGGTGAGATATCGCTCCAGCATACCGATTGCAACCGGCTCGCCCTTTTTGCCCCGCAGGCAGCTGCCTTCACATTGAAACTCATGAGGGCAAACCCTTGAACAAACAGAGGGCATGGTGCTCGTTTCCCGCACTTTCCAGTAGGCCTCTTCGATTTTATTTTCTCGAAGCAAGGCGATAAATCCCGGAATATCATTACGGATCGGGCAACCGTCTATACAAGCCGGTTTTTTGCATTGCAGACAGCGTTGAGCCTCAAGGATGGCGGTCTCTGCATCATAGCCTGCTGTTACTTCCATGAAATTTTTTATTCGCTCAGCCGGATCAAGTTCGTTGGGATTCTGCCGGGGGATAGCCATTCGTTCTGCCGGTTTCATTACACCTCCTACGACTCTGTTAGTTCTGATCACAAAATTTAAATGGCATTAATTATAACCTATTCTGTTGATAGAGCAAGATTTTGTCTGTTCAGTAGTCAATAAT
>JBATKL010000621.1:0-3667 GCA_049669385.1 Candidatus Electrothrix sp.
TGATGGGTATGATTGATCCGCCCAGGGCCGAGGCCGTGGCAGCGGTTAAAACCTGTCGGCAAGCCGGAATCCGCATCAAGATGATCACCGGCGACCACCCGGCCACCGCAGCGGCCATTGCCGGTCAGATAGGGCTTAAAGGCGAGGAAAGCGGAACAGAGCAACCTGTGGTGCTGACCGGTTCTGAGCTGGAGAAAATTTCCGATCAGGACTTGATTGCCGCTGCTGCGAACACGGATGTCTTTGCTCGGGCCACGCCGGAACAGAAGATCCGTCTGGTGCGGGCACTCCAGGCTACGGGTAATGTGGTCGCCATGACCGGTGACGGGGTCAACGATGCCCCGGCCCTGAAGCAGGCTGATATCGGGGTGGCAATGGGCATCACTGGCACGGATGTGTCCAAGGAGGCTGCGGACATGGTCCTGACCGATGATAATTTCAGTTCCATTGAAGCGGCAGTGGAAGAAGGCCGGGCCGTGTTCGACAACCTGACAAAGTTCATTGTCTGGACCCTGCCCACCAATCTCGGGGAAGGGCTGGTCATCCTGGCAGCGATCTTTTTCGGCCTCACCCTGCCCATCCTGCCGGTGCAGATCCTCTGGATCAATATGACCACTGCCGGTTTCCTGGGCCTGATGCTGGCCTTTGAACCCAAGGAACCGGGCATTATGCTGCGCAAGCCCCGTGACCCTGATACCCCGATTTTGACTAAGGAGCTGATTATCAGGATTATCCTGGTCGGCACCCTGCTGCTGATTGGTGCCTTTGGCCTGTTTCAATGGGAGCTGGCTGCGGGTGCTTCCCTTGATGCGGCACGGACGGTTGCGGTCAATGTCTTTATTGTGATGGAGCTGTTCTATCTCTTCAACTGCCGGTCCCTGACCAAGAGCATCTTCCAGCTCGGCTTATTCACTAATCTTTGGGTTTTTGCCGGGGTTTCGGCTATGCTGCTCATTCAGATGGTGTATACCTATGTTCCTGTGATGAACCAGCTCTTCCACAGCACGGCCATCGGTATCGGCTCCTGGGCCCGGATTATGCTGGCCGGGGCAATCGGGTTTTTGATTGTTGAGGGGGAGAAGAAGTTGCGGGCTGGGTGAACGCAGGAGCAAGAGAGGCGCGGGATGAATGATTTAGCATGAACTTGGAATGTATTCCTGGAATAAGCAATTATTTTTGGAGTACACTCCAGTTTTGTTTACTTATGCCCAAGAATATTTTTGCAAATATGGTTAAAATATAGACATTTCTATAACATGTTGTTTTGTCTGCATTTTGTTAATTAATTATATGCATTTTTTATTGACCAATCGGTGAGAAAAAAAACCGGAAAATGGACATTCGATACAGCAACAGCTATTGGAGTTAACTTGGTTGCTGAAGTTTTGAAAAAGTTCATCTAATATTAGATAACGGTCGATCGAAACAGGATTTACGAGATTGCCAAGCCGCGATCGTAGCAAATTTATCAGCAGGGAACTACCAAAAAATATCTTACCCATCCTCTACCTCTCTTTAGTTTCTGGATATAAGGAGCCTGCGATCTCATTGAGGATATTAATTTTTGGGTAGTCCTCAGTAGGAGGAGGACAGCGCATTTCTTAACTTCTCTGATTTTATGCTGATTGATGTTCCAGGCTCTGCTGATTGAATCCTGATCTCTGGTTGCTACTGATATTCGACGGTACCCGTCCAGGGAAACCCCTGGATGGGCGAAGGCATCGGAATCACCAGTTGCGGATACGACCGGTATCAATATGCACAAAATTTGATCGTGCATAGTATCCTACGCCACCGGATTTGAGCGAAATAGCGCAATCACGGACTATCTTGGTTTTTTCTCCTGTAATGCGAATATCAATGGCCTTACCCTCCATATGTAAACTCCGTTTTGCTACTCCGTTGCTCTTTTTGCGTAATTGCTGGTTGGTTTTTGGAGAACGGTAGCCAGAGATAATTTCATATGTACTATTGCAGCACATTTTTTGTTGTATTGTCCAGAGAATGTCCAGAACAGCTGGATCAATAGGATGAACTTCAGAGGTGCGAAAGTCTCGGAGATAGGTATTTATTTTGCCCAAGGCCTCTATATCATAATTTTCTGGTGTTGCGTATGTTATATTAAGACGCTCATGGGTATGGGTATGATAAAAGGATAGGGTTCTTGGTGTTGCGGACAGGGAAGAGGAAGGGGCGTTTTTAGCCCAAGCTGGAACAGCTTGGGCAAGACAAAGACCGACAGCAGCCTTTGCTCCTAAGGCAAGAAAAGAACGTCTATTCATAATCCACTCCTTTGGCTGATCTTTCATACAAGGCATATTGATAATTATGTAAAATTATATGTTCAAATAGCTTAAAATGATAAATAATGATATTTATTAAAAGGTATATTCCCCCTCCTGTCAACACCCTTTGTTGAGCCTGAAGCAAGAAATTGGTCTCAGGGAATGCTCCCCCACGTCATCACCACAGAGCATGCTTTTTGCTTCCTTCACCTCAGGAGAGAGAGCGTATTTTTTAGGCTCAAAAATCTCATAAGAAATTTCAGGCTCCTACATTGCAGGCAGGGATGTTGCATGGCCTGACAAAAGGAAAACGTCGATGCATAAGCAACTGCAATATGCCTGTGACCAGGGAGAAATACGGCTCCTGGACTTTCACCTCGGTCTTTTTTTAGCACAGCAGGCCGTTGACAGAGATGGGCAGACCTCCAAGAAGACCACGAATATCGAAAGGATGGGCAGCCGATCAAAGCACCCATCCCTGCTGCTTGCCGCAACCTTGGCCAGTGCCGCAGTGGGCAACGGACATGTCTGTTACCCCCTGGGCGAGGTGCCTGAGCAGCCAGCTCTGGCGGACATGGTGGAGAAAAACTGTCCCGACCCGGAACAATGGCGGGAAGAGCTGCTCGCCACCTCCGTTGTCGGTCAGCCCGGCGAGGTTTCGCCCCTGATTCTTGATGCGAAAAATCGCCTCTATCTCCGCCGGTTTTCCTGCTACGAGGAATTTATTGCCGGAGCCTTGCGGCGACGGGCGGCTACAGCTCTTCATCTTGATCGCCAGGTTGCTTGCCAATTGCTAGGGCGGCTTTTTCCGCAGGCAGCAGAAGAGGGTGCTCTTGATTATCAGCAAATGGCCGCTGCTTTGGCCCTGCTCAAGCCGCTGGTGATTATTTCTGGTGGACCGGGAACTGGAAAAACCCATACAGTCGCTCGTATTCTGGCTGTCATTCAAGCCCTCCATGCCCGGCAACAGGATAAACAGAGGGGGCAGAAGAAAAAGCTGCTCAGGATTGCCCTAGCCGCTCCCACGGGTAAGGCAGCAGCCCGTCTGGAAGAATCCATCCGCAAGGCTAAGCTCTCTTTACCCAAAGACCTCCGTCACGACATCCCTGAACAGGCACAGACCCTGCATCGGCTGCTCGGTTCTCGCCCCGGTGCAACGGCTTTTCGTTTTAACAAAGATAATCCACTATACTTAGATCTGCTGATCCTGGACGAGGCCTCCATGATTGATGTGGAAATGATGGTTGCTCTCTTGGAGGCCCTGCCGGAGAAGACGCGCATTATCCTGCTCGGGGATCGCAATCAGCTCGCCTCGGTAGAAGCTGGCAGCCTGTTTGCCGATCTCTGCGGCAACGATGAACTCGGTTGGTCGCCGCAGCTCT
>JBATKL010000622.1:0-1581 GCA_049669385.1 Candidatus Electrothrix sp.
TGACCTGATTAATTTGAAGCGTGATCTGTTTGGCAAGAAGAGAAAATTCATTATTGAGCGAGCTGGTGAGCTGATTCTCCACGTTCCGGAGCAGCCTCCAAACAACAATGCTGTAAGGGAGGATACCTATCAGCAGAAAGGCAACAAGAAAGGTGTTAAAGAGAACTTTCTTATTAAAACGGGACTGTCGCATGGAAGACGATTCTGGCGGCGAAACAGAAGATTCGGGCATCTTCATTCTCTCAGACCCTCAGCAGTATATTCACCAGTATTGCCGAGCATATCCTGCACCCGAATTTCCCGCACCTTCACTCTTCCGGCCACGCCAGACAGAACAAAGACGCTGCCAGCAAAATCAGTACCATCTTCTCCTGAACGTTTGAGAATCCCTTTGAAAAGCTTCCCGTTGACCTCAAGAAGAAAGGAACCGCTGCGTGCGGTGCCTACCCCGGCATCATCAATCTGAGCGTTGAGCCGCACCACTTCGCCCCCTTTGGTTTCCGGCGGCGAAACGTCTTTACGGAGGATTTCCGGGGGCTGCGAATCACGCAGAACCGTCTCCTTCCAAAAACTCCGGTTACCTGCCACGTCTTGGGCATCAAGTCGTAGCTCGTTATTTCCTTCGATTAGAGAAATACGTTCCTGAAACTTCCTGTCAGACAGCATACCCGACAGCCTACCCGACAGCTTACTCGACAACCTGAGCGCCCTGCCGTTGAGCGTAATTGTCCCTTCTTCGCCTTTTTCGAAAACCGTGCCGCTCAAAGTAATCTGGTCGTCAGCCGTTGCCTGTGCAATATCGTCGACCTGGATTTCAGGAGGATGCAGATCAACAACGACCTGGAGACGAAGCGTATCGCTTTTCCCGTTCGGGCCGACAGCCTCCAGATCAACGGTATGCTCTCCTTCAGCAAGATGGAGCAGGTGGGTGAAGGCTTCTGTGGCCTGTACCGGCGTGTTGTTGATCAACAGGCGTGTACCGGGCAGCAGATGACCGGAAATTGCCACCTCTTCTGTCCTGCTGATGATTTTCTCTGGACTGTCAAGCCGGATAAGCTGCTTATCCTGTCGGCGGCTTACCGTGTACTCAATCGTGTTGACATTACCTGCCGCATCTGTTGCCTCGGCCCGGATCACCGTTTTTTTACTGCTGAGCGAAACTGTATATTGGAAACGCCCGGCATTATCAGGCCTGACCTCCTGGCCGTTGATCCGCAACAAGGCCTCTTTTTCCACCTCACCGCGCACTTCAATTGCTTTCTTCGCTGTCGATATATTCTTGTTCGGAAAGTGCAGCACAAGAAAAGGCGGCTGCTTATCAGGATCAACAAAAAAATTCAACGGCTCTGAATAAGGCCCAAGACACCCGTCCTGATCAATCGTTTTTATTCTGAAAAAATACATCCCAGCGGCAGGAGCCTCCCACTGAAAGTGCTGTGTACTCATCTTCTCCGAAAAAAGCTGCTCCGTAAAAGCTGCCTTGCTGCTGATTTCAATATGATACTGCCGGGCATCGGCAACCGGTTTCCATGTAAAAAGTACCTCTGTCCCATACAGATTTTGCTCAGGTTCTGGATTGAG
>JBATKL010000623.1:0-3657 GCA_049669385.1 Candidatus Electrothrix sp.
CGCAGGCACGAAGAAATGGGCCGTTTACTTGCTGAAGAAGAACTTCGCCAGGTGGAGCTGTTAAACACAGATATACCTCTTGACGAAGACCGCGCTCCGATGATCGAAGCGCGGGAGGACTTGCAACCCCTGCCCTCTCAACAGGTTGAACTTCCCGCAGAGATACTCCCTGAACTTGCCCGCCAGCGAGCCTTGGTTGTCCAGGAATACCTTATTGACACGCTCAAGCTGCCCGCAGATAAAATCATCCTTGCAGAGCCGGTTCCAGGCGGCCCCTGGGTTGACCTGCTTCTGGAGTCTCAATGGCAACAACGGCAGCAACCTTCTGCAACAACTCAAGCATCGACTGGCGAAGACAAAGAATAAAAAGTACATTTTCGAATTTTTTCCTTAATACCATCATATTTGCTTGAAAAAAAAATTGTTATCTGTTTTGAAGGAAGGATCATTTAACCTTATGTACAATTTTTCGGGGCGCAGAGAATATTTTTTTCCTGTGCCCTGTTATTTTCAGGCGATGACAGCCTGACGGACATACAACGAGAGAGTCATTAATCTGTTATGGAACATGTATTTCCATCCCGCGAGCCCCAATCACGACCAACATCACGACCAACCCATGAATGCGGAATATGCGGAATATACGGTCATGAAGACGCCGCCAAACTGACCTATTTCGGTCTCTATGCGCTGCAACATAGAGGTCAAGAAAGTGCCGGTATTGTTTCCGGAAACGGGCAGGACATGTATCTGCATAAAGATATGGGACTGGTTCCCGAGGTCTTTACAGAGGCAAATCTACAACGACTGACCGGACATCTGGCTGTCGGCCATGTACGTTACTCCACCACCGGAGAATCGTCCATTATCAACACCCAACCCTTCATGGTTACCCATCAAGGTGTCCCTCTTGCTGTGGCTCATAACGGCAACCTTGTGAATGCCCGTGATTTGCGCAATCATCTGGAGAAGAAGGGGTCGATTTTTCAGACCACCATGGACAGCGAGATTGTTATTCAGCTGATGGCTCGCACCATGCACATGGGCCTGACCAAAGCGATCAAGGAGACCTTTGCCTGCATCCAAGGGGCCTATTCTCTGCTGCTCATGACGCCGGATAAGATGATCGCGGTACGTGATCCCAACGGTTTTCGCCCCCTCTGTCTCGGTCGTTTGGCTGATGGTGCCTATGTCGTTGCTTCAGAGACCTGCGCCCTGGATCTGATCACCGCAGAATATGTCCGTGACATTGAACCGGGTGAGGTGGTTATTATCAATAAAGACGGCCTGGACTCCATTTTTCCTTGGTCGCCCCGCCGCAAGAGCTATTGCATCTTTGAGCAGGTGTATTTTGCTCGTCCAGACAGCGACATCTTCGGCACCAATGTCTATGCAGTCCGAAAACGGATGGGTGAAATTCTGGCCCAGGAAGCCAATATTGATGCTGATTTTGTCATGCCCTTTCCCGACTCAGGCAATTACGCAGCCATCGGTTATTCCCAGGCCTCAGGCATCCCCTTGGAAATGGGCATGATCCGCAATCATTATGTAGGGCGAACCTTTATTCAGCCCTCTCAGGCCATGCGCGATTTTTCTGTCCGGGTGAAGCTCAATCCAGTGGGATCGCTGCTTAAAGGAAAACGGGTCATTATTGTTGAAGACTCGATTATCCGGGGAACAACCGGGAGAAGCAGGGTAAAGGCCCTGCGGGACGTGGGCGCAACAGAGATCCACATGCTGGTCTCCTGCCCGCCGACCCGCCATGCCTGTTATTACGGCATTGACTTCCCGAGCTCGTCCCAGCTGATTGCCTCGACAAAAAACTTGGAAGAGATTGCCGAATATCTGGGTTTGGATTCCCTGACCTACCTGAGTCTTGACGGTCTGGTCAAGGCTACCGGCCTGCCCAAAGAGCATTTTTGTCTGGCCTGCTTTGACGGGAACTATCCCGTCACGCCGGATCTCTCCTTTACGAAGGACTCCCTGAGCGGTTCTGGTTGCGGCCCAAGTTGCAGTTGCGGTTGATCTTATCGTTGATCCTTTACTCTCATACACCCCAACCAACTAGCCAACCAACATACCAACCCCAATATATGCGAACCAAAAAAGATCCCGAAGCTTCGGGATCTCCCTCTTACGCGGCAGGGCATTTCTCCTCCTATCTGCGGCTGCTCCGTCAGAACCCGAACTACCGACGCTACTGGATTTCAGGCTGTATCAGTCAGATCGGGGACTGGTTTAATTATATTGCCATCTTTGTCTTGCTTAACCGCCTAACCGGCTCGGGTCAGGCGGTGAGCTGGTTTCTGATCGCCAAATATTTACCTCCTGCGGTGCTCGGCCCAGTGGCTGGGGTTATCGCGGATAAATTCAGTCGCAAGAAAATTCTTGTTACCTGCGATCTGCTGCGGGCCGTCTTGGTACTCGGCTATCTTCTGATCCGGGACAGTGATTATGTTTGGCTGGTCTATGTGCTGGCCTTTGTCCAGGAATCCATCTGGACCTTTTACCACCCTGCCCGCCAAGCCACGGTTCCCAATCTCTGCTCCCGTGAAGAGCTGAGTATTGTTAATGGCCTGTCCGGTGCCTCCTGGTCGGTTATGCTGGCCTTTGGTGCTGCCTTGGGGGGGTTCTTTACAGCGCATTTTGGCTGGCAGGCAGCTATCCTGGCTGATTGTTGCAGCTTTCTTCTTTCAGCGTCTCTTATGCTGACCGTTTTGATTCCTCAGAGAAAAAAAAGGCCAACAACAGATCCCGCAAATCTCACAAATTCGGCAGAATTTTCCCTCGCCCGTATCACCGGTTGGCATGATCTTCAGGAAGGTTTTGCCTACATCAAGGCCCGTCCCAAAGTCATAGCCCTACTCACCGTGAAAAGCGGCTGGGCCCTTTCCGGCGGAATTCTGGTCATGCTGGCCGTATTCGGAGAACAGGTTTTTGCCCAAGAGAACGGAGGAGGACAGGGCGGCCTGAGCGGAATCCTTTTTTCCATGCGCGGCCTCGGTGCGGCTCTCGGTCCCATTATCGCTTGGCGACTTTTCGGGGACGGTATTCCAGCCATGCGCAAGGCCATTGGCGGAGCCTTCTTTCTTTCCTGCGCAGCCTATCTTCTCTTCAGTCAGGCACCCAATATGTGGTTCGCCGCCCTCTGGGTTTTCTGCGGCCATTTCGGCGGCTCAGTGCAATGGGTGTTCAGCACAACCCTGCTCCACCGCCGGGTTGAAGATCAATTTCGCGGACGCCTTTTTTCCACAGAAATGGCCCTCATGACCCTGATGCTGAGTTTATCCACTTGGTGTACCGGGGCGGCCATGGATATGGGAATAGACCCCCGCACCATAGTTATGGTACTGGCTCTTCTCTTTCTTCTCCCTGGAACAGGTTGGTTTTTCTATCTCCGTACTCTGCGCAAAACGGGCGGCAGTTCGGACTGATTGCCGGTACATTTTATGGAGGCAAGACAGGGGATTGTGTTATGGTGAGGGCCATGACCAATGAAGTGCGATTCAATAGAGGAAGCTATGGAACAGCTTGCTGAGATATGGCAGCAGTTTGTTGAGGGCGAGGGCTGGGAATGGGTGTTCAGCGGTATCGGGGTACCCATAGTCGGGTGGCTCCTGTTTCGTTGGTGGAAGAAACCTGACAGTGGTGCCCTCT
>JBATKL010000624.1:0-6498 GCA_049669385.1 Candidatus Electrothrix sp.
CTTTAAAATACATAGTTTGGATATTACACCCACTCTTGATTTACAAGAGACCCTATGAACAAGATTTAATGAAAGCTTTTACTATCAATTCAGTAGAAGCTTTTCATATATTAATAAATAATGAGATAGAATCTTATGATATCTTTCAAAGAGAAATAACCGATAACAATGAAGTATCTCCCTTTACAAAACTTAAAAAAATTAGAAACTCTCTTGAACATCTTCCTGGAGAATTAGATTTTTCAAATGAAGACGTAAAAGAAACTATAAGAGAAGATATGGTTTATTTTTTAGAGACAATTGAAAAATTTTCATATTCTAACAGAGCTTATTTTTTTGATCGTCTTGATCATGAAGGCGCAGAATTAATTTCTAAATTTATGGATATTTATGTAACTGATGAAAATCAATAATATTACACTCTAAAAATAGATGCAAAGTAACGTCGCATAATTGATCTTATGTTAAATTCCACCGGGTGCATGCTCAAGTATGTGACCCGGTTTTTTGTAATTACACTTTAAACTACTGCTGATCCTATAATTTTTTTTATTGTATTTCTACAACGTTGCGCAAGAATGTCAGGAGAAAAAATTATCGCCCTGGCAATGCATAAAATTTTAGATATTGGTGTACATATGAAAATATCACAGATGATAATTGAATTCGCAGGTGACTATATTAATCTCGGCGATACAGTCGAAGAAATGCAAAACTACCTCAATGTATCATGCATAGCATGGAATATTTCATTACTCCCAAAAAATGAACGAAAAGCAGCTGTAGATTTGTTTATAAATAATTACATAAAAACTAATCCTAATGATTCTAATTTTTATAATGTGCAACAAGATATAGAATTATTAATAAAAAACAAATGTAAGTATTTTCCAAATGAAAAATATCCTATCGAAAGTGCTCAGATAAAGGAATATGAAGATGAATATAAAATAACTGTGTTTAGTTATAAAAAAAAGAATGATTTAGCAACCAAGCAAAACGAACCATTCCAATGGTATATCTAAAATGCAGTGAACTCATTAAAGAAATCAGAGATTTTTTATCCAACAGACGACAGTCATCTGAATCTTGATATTTTCCAGGCCAAATACGATGACCTGAAGGAAAAAATGGCGCAAAGGCAGAAATAACCCTGTATGTTTCCCCCGGTATATCGAACAGAAACACCGTCCCACCCCTACCATCACGTCACCCAGCAGCGAAAACAGACTCACAATAGATACAGACCAAGAATATTGTCTACAAAATGAGTTGATAAAGATCATAATAGGGTTTATCTTTTTCGCCATGACAAGTTGCAACACGAATGCCACCCCGTAGTCTTTCGGTGTACGCACAATCCTTCACGCTCTTTTTTTACTTCTCATTTACCGTAGAGTCAACATGCCCCATACCTATATCCCGTCGAAAATTATTCGCAGTCTTGCTCCCTTTAAAGTGGATCATCTTGCTATTTCCTATGCCGAGTTTGTGCCCAAACTGTACAATCTCTGCATGACCCTCGGATTTCGCAAGGGTATGATTATGCCATCCAGGGCCTTCTGCTCCGATGAAAATCAAGGCTGGCCCATTATCCTACTGACAAAGCATTTCGGCACCTTTCCCTTTAACCACGGCAGAGTGGGCGGCATTGTCGCCATTGACCGACACGGTCCCCATGCCCATCACGGCGAAGACTCGGTGATCGTGCAGGCAAGCCATGTGGGCTATGATCCCAAGACCGGCAACTACGGCACCTGCACCCGGCCCAAGATGGAAGGCACCTGCATCTCGCCGTCCTGCGGAAAAATAACGCATGTGATCAGTCCCTATCTTGAACAGTATCAATTTGCCAGAGGAAGAATTTTCCTGCACCGAGACGACCGGGGCCGCCACCTGATCACAGCAAAAAACTCCTTTATTGATTTCGCCTCCCACCCGGTCAAGGACGGGCTGGTCTTGCATCTGGAACGGATTGTCGCGCCCAATGAAAACGGTAACATCCACCCGATCAGCGCGGTCAGCACCAGTCAGACCTACGAGGTCTCAGAGAGCTTCCGCAAACGGATAGACCAGACCGGCTACACATGGAAAAGCGGGGCCGGAGAGAGCATCGGTGATCACCTGACCGAGGATCTCTTCTATTTTCGAGAAGAATTCCATGAGACCGACGAGTCGATTTTGCTGGAACGGAACCTGATTGAATTCATGCCCATCATTGTTACCTCGAAGAACCCTCCCTTGCGGGCAGCCAAGATCAATATTCAGCTGGAGTTTGCCAGGACCGTGGAGTCCATCCGCCGGGGCAGTGAGTATAAGGGAAAAAATCTTCTGTATATCGCAGGATTGAATATAGATATTTCCGAATACAAGGATTACCCAGCCACCACCTATTTTGTTCCCTGGGCCGCGCACATCCAACTCAAAGACGGCACCCCGGAGGAATACATTCATCCTATAGAACAGGAACGCCTTTGTGCGTTAATCGCCGAACAGGACAGCGTCAATCCTGAACAGGCGGATCTGAAAGAACAGATAGGCCGGATGCTGAAAGCACCGAGGTTTGACATCAAGTCGCCGAAATAATCACTGATCTCGCCCCGACCTTGAAAGGTCGGACCTGGATCAAAGACATTAATGAACTGAAGAATGAACTGAACCATCAACGGAGGAAGTACATGGACACGATATTTGTGTCGATTTTTATCATACTGGCAGGAGGGACAGCCGCGCTTTTTCTCTCCCGCCAGTTTATCCTGATGCAGCGTATCGCCATCGGGACCACGGCACTGGGCTGTGCCGCCGGTTTAGGTTACGCGCTCACTCGCCTTTTCGGCGACACAGCGGTTGCAACAACCACATGGAGTTGGCTGCATATTTTTGAGCTTTCCTTTACAGCGGACAGTGTATCCCTGTTTTTCCTCATTCCGGTCTTCCTGATTCCGCCGCTGGTCCTAGTTTACAGCCTGGACTATCTGACAGACGGGAAGAAAAACCTACGCATTGCCATTAATTATTTTCTCACCACCCTGCTGGTGGTTTCAATGGTCATGGTGGTTACCGCTGCAAACATGATTACCTTTGCCTTGGCCTGGGAAATCATGTCCATTGCCTCCTTCTTTCTGGTTATTTTCGATTATCAGGATAAGGAGAAACGAAAGGCTGGCTACCTGTACCTAATTTTTGTGCAGGGCGGAGCCATGTTTCTCTTTGCCGCCTTCGCAATTATCTACCAGCACACGGGCAGCTTTGATTTTGCCGCTGTATCCAGCATGCCGGACAACCAAAAACTGCTGGTCTTTGTTCTCGCCCTGATCGCCTTTGGATCCAAGGCCGGGCTTTTCCCGCTCCACATCTGGATGCCGGGCAGCTATTCTTCCGCACCAGGGCATCTACCAGCTCTCATGTCCGGGGTTATGTCCAAAATGGGCATCTACGGAATTTTGCGTATCTACCTCCTGCTCGATCAACCATCGCCGATGTTTGCCAATATCGTCCTGATCTGCGGGATACTCACCGGCCTTGCTGGAGTTGTGTATGCGCTGGTCCGCCAGAATATCAAAAAACTGCTGGCCTACAGCTCAATGGAAAACATCGGTATCATCCTTATCGGTCTGGGCATAGGGATGCTCGGCGCTGGCGAGGGGAATCAGGCTATGGCGTTTTTCGGCTTTGCCGGAGCCCTGCTCCATGTGTTCAACCATTCCGTGTTTAAATCGCTGCTCTTTATGGGAGCGGCTGCTGTCAAGCAACAAACCGGCACCAACAGCATCGAAGACTTGGGCGGATTATTGAAAAAAATGCCCATCACCGGCAAAACCTTTCTGGTCGGCTCAACGGCTATTTCCGGCCTGCCTCCCTTTGCTGGCTTTGTCAGTGAGTTCCTGATCTATTACGGCGCATTTCAAGGTGTCGACACCCATCGCCTTTCTTTTATCCTGGCGATTTTTGCCATCATCTCCCTGGCCCTCATCGGTGGCCTGGCAGCTGCCGTGTTCACTAAAGTGGCTGGTCTGGCCTTTCTCGGCGCAGCCCGCACCGACAAGGTGGAGCAGGCCGAAGAGGTCGGGTTTTCCATGAGGCTGGTGATGATCCTGTTGGCCGGGGCCTGTCTTTTTATCGGCCTGGTACCTGCCCCTTTTATTCGAACCGCCTTTGCCGGTATTCGAGATATTACCTTTATCGCCGGTTATGATAGTCAGGCTTTTCTCGAAACAGCTACTCAGCTCTCCCAAACCGCCCTGCTCTTTGTTTGCATAGTCCTGCTCGTGGCCCTGCTGCGCCAGTTCCTCTACCTGAACAAACGTATCAGGCAGGGCGGGACATGGGGTTGTGGTTTCACCAAGCCCACCGTTCGTATGCAGTACACTGGAGCCTCCTATGCTGATGAGATGGTCGGTTTCTTCAGCTGGCTGACGCCTGTCACCCGGCTCTATTCCGGTATTACCCGAATTTTTCCGCGCAGAGCAACCTGGCATATGCAATCCGAGGATGTCGCGTTGATGAATTATGAACGGGCACTCGTCAGACCGCTGTACAATCTGGTCTATAAATTACGCTGGATTCAACACGGAAACATTCAGCTCTATATCGCCTATATTATCGCGGCGATGATTGTCCTGCTGGTGTTTGTTCTCTGATGCCCCTACATACCTACATACCCACATAAACAACGCGGGCTTTGCTTCCTTGCTCGTGCAAACATATTACGTTATTACGTTTTAAGGTAACCTGAGGTAATCCATGGATTCTCTACTCTCATTCTGTTGCGCCCTGCTGATCGCGCCCCTGTTCCCGGCAGTGATTCAGAAGGTCAAGGCCTGGTTCGGCGGCAAACAGGGGCCGCCCCTGCTGATCAATTATTACACCCTGTTGAAGCTGCTGCAAAAGGGTTCTGTTTACAGCACCAGCACCAGCTTTGTCTTTCGACTCGGGCCGATCATCAGCGCGGCAACCGGGTTGATGCTGCTGCTCTTTTTTCCTTTTGCCGGAGCAGCTCCACTCTTTTCTTTTCACGGCGATGTCATCATCTTGTTTTACCTGATGGGACTCGGTCGCTTCTTTACCATTCTTGCTGCCCTGGACACCGCCTCGCCCTTTGAGGGTATGGGCGCGGCCCGCGAGGCTTTTTTCTCCAGCCTTGCTGAACCTACAGTCTTCACCATCCTCTTCCTCTTTTTTAAGATCAGCGGTAGCCTCAGTTTTGCCGGTTTCTTTGCCAGTCCAACTCCGGTTGCTCTGACAGGAGGCTACGGAGCTGCTGTTCTGCTTGCTGCGGCGGCCCTGTACATTGTTATGCTGACTGAAAACTCCAGGGTACCAGTGGATGACCCGGCCACCCATCTGGAGCTAACCATGATCCATGAAGTCATGATTCTTGACCACAGCGGTCCGGATCTGGCCCTGATCGAGACCGGAGCCTGGTACAAGTTGCTTTTCTACACCTCTTTTCTTGCCTCCATCATCTGGTTTCCCCGGTTCAACAGTTTCCTGGTCAATACCGTTCTTTTCTATGGTGTTGTTGCGCTTATCGCTGTTTCCATCGGGGTTGTCGAATCCATCACAGCCAGATACAAAATGAACCTGGTGCCAAAATTCATTATGAATGCCTTTGCGCTGGTGTTCTTTGTCATTATCCTCACTATGGAGTTTGCCCAATGATACAGCTGACCAATATCCTTCTTGGCCTGACGCTGCTGTCCGTGCTGCTGTCTCTTGGATCCAACCGACTTATCTCGTTGGTAAAGATCATGACATTTCAGGGGATCGTTGTTTCTCTGATCCCCTTCACCCTCCTCTTTCAAGAACATCACGGCGAGATAGGGGCAGGCAATATTTTGATTTTTCAGGCTATGATCATTATCAAGGGGGTCCTGATCCCCTGGTTCCTGTTTACGGCCTTAAAAAAGGTGAAAATGCGGCGAGAAATTGAGCCTATTATCGGCTATCAGGCTTCTATCTTTGCTGGGCTTTTTTTCATTCTGCTGTCCGCCTATATTGCCGACAGTTTCCATATTGAGCTGCATGACAAAGAGGTTCTACTTCTGATTACAGCGATGACCACCTTGGCAGCAGGGCTTTTTCTCCTGATGGGTCGAAAAAAAGCCATCACCCAGGTCATCGGCTATTTGATGATGGAGAATGGTATTTATTTGATGGGTAGCGCCCTGGCCAAACAAACCCACACCCAGTATGTGGTTGAGTTCGGGGTACTGCTGGACATCCTGGTCGCTATCATGATTATGGGCATTGTCCTCCATAACATCAACTCCACCTATGATGGAATGGATACCGGCAAACTGGACAGCCTCCATGATCTTGACAAGGACAGTTCTCTTTTTCACCGTTTCAAAGGCTGAAACAGGCAAGGCATCTCAACGCAAGGAATAAAATAATGTTGGAACTCACCATTCTTATACCGTTACTGGCTGGCGGCGTAATCATGTTCTTCCCGGTGACACTGGGTCGGAAAATCATGATTGCTACCGGCCTGATTCA
>JBATKL010000625.1:0-3926 GCA_049669385.1 Candidatus Electrothrix sp.
GGTGTCGGAAAGCCACGGATCTCTCGGGAGGAGACCGCCGGGTTGCCACTTTACCCTTTTCATTGCTTGGAAGTGTCGAATCATGACATCAATCAACAAAGAAATCTGGTCGGCCCAAGCCGCTGACTATGTGGATAGCCACCTCTTCAGCTTGCCCCTTCCTCCCTCGCCCTTTCAAGCCCGACTTGCAAGAAAGACAGACCACCCACTCTTGCCTCTCCCGGCGCGAAGACATACTCATTTTTTCAGAAAAGAAAAGCAGGAGGGAGTAATGAAAAAAAAGATTTTGGCAGTATTTTCTCTAGTTGCCCTACTATTCGTTTTTATTACACCAAGTTTAGCTGCCCAAAAAAATAACCACGATGAGGTCAAAATAGGAATCCTTTCTTGGAGAGGGCCATTAGGTTTTAAAAAGAGCTGGGCAAGCACCGGCAAGTACCTTACCAAAGCACTGAGAAGACCGGTTGTCATTCAGCCGCTGGAGTTTGACGATGTTCTGCCCGCAGTGAGAAAGGGAAAAGTTGATTTCTTTACCGCTGACCCTTCCATGTTCATGAGTGCCAAGATACAATACGGTGCAAGTGAAATATTGACGATGAAATTGAGCACTGTCGATTCAGTCGGGGCCGTGCTCTTTACAAGAGCAGATAATACGACGGTACACGATTTAACCGATCTCAAAGGAAGGAAATTCGGCGCTTTACAGCGTTGGTCCTTTGGCGGCTGGCAGATGGCGGAAAAAGAGTTTCGCAATGCGGGTATTGACCCCTACCCTTTTCTCCACACACTGCGTTTCTTTAACAAACCCGATGCGGTGGTGAGGGCCGTCCTTGGTGGACAGGTTGACGCTGGCACAATACCGGCCAGTATTTTGGAACGGATGGCAAAAGCAGGGGATATACAAATGGGTGACATAAAAATCCTGAAAAAAAAAGACTATCCTGACTTTCCTTATGCCTGCTCAACAGAGCTTTACCCTGGCTTCCCTTTGGCCAAAACAGCCGCTGTCAGCCAGACCTTAGCCAACGAACTTGCCGATGCACTCAAAGCCTTGCGACCAGGAAACAGCATCCTAAAGGCAGCCCGAATGAAAGGCTGGGTTGACCCGCTTGACTACGCCGACATTGAAGTTGTTCAATCACAGCTCAAAGGCGGCGGATACACGGGGCGACGAACACATTGAGCAGGAGCCGCCATGAAATATCAGCTGATCTCATCCGGACGCCTGCTCATCGGGCCCAAGGAAAAAGAAAGTATAGCTCGAATTCAGCGCATAACACAGTTATCTGAAGAGCATGTCCGGAAATCGCTGCTGAATGGCACGCCGAAAAAGCTGCTCAGTTCCGATGATAAGGAGAAGATCAAAAAGGCAGCTCTTGCCTTGCGCCAAGCTGGCTTAGAAGTGACGATAAAAGTTCGCCTGCCCGCCTCGGCGGCGAGAACTGAAGGGCCGGGAGATATAGCGCCGAACAAAGAGAACGTGGAAAAAGAACGCATAGATTCTTTACCGCCCTCTCTTGCTCGCAAAAAAATTGCTTCGGCAAAGAAAAAATTTCGCTTCAGACGCTTGGGATGCTCCTTAGTGTTCCTTCTCCTTCTCCTGTTTACCTTGGCCAGTGGCGCAATCGGTTACGCATGGTACTGGCTCTATCGCCCCCTGCCGACCGGAGTGGCAGCAGCAGAACAGGCCCTCTTTGACGGCAACCTGATCATGGCCGGTCTGGTCAACGTAAAAAAACTGACTGTTTTAGAGCAGTACTGGTTCGGTGAGCTGGACCCTAAGGCGCTACCCTTTGATACTCAACAGCAAGGACTGTTCAACCATCTTCTCTCAGGGGCTCCAAAATTTCGAAAAAACCTGACCCACATCCTCTACTCCGCCAGTACCAGCACTGACCAACAGCAAGGCACACAGTTGATCCTGCTTGCCGGAAAATTCGAGGAAAAATCCTTACTCACCCAACTTTTGCATGATCTCGGCCAAGTAGTGCAGGAAGGCATCAGCAGTGCCTTTGCCGGTATCTCTGGGGGAAATACCAATGGAGGGGAAGAGCTGAGCAAATCAACGACAACCCGGCAGCATACAGAAACATCCCACTGACCACGTTACCCGATTATAGGGGCGATACATTCCAATCCGATCCTCCTCTTTTTCTTGACGGCCCCTTTGCTGTGGATCTCAAATCCGTTACTCCTGATGAGAGCGGTGTCTAAAGCCAAGTATCCCGCTGAATAACTTCTCAATCTTGCAAAGATAGCTAATCGGAATCTGACCCAGTTTTATTTTTTCTTGTCAGGCGGGGCTTTTTGGGGGAGAGCCATTCTTAATGAAAGCGATAACTATTCACGACAAGACTTGACAAGCACCACGTTGTGGTGTTACCTTAAAGTCCAAGGTAATTAAAAGGGGACATTGAACTTATAGGTCTTGTTTGCTATGCAACCCATCCTCTTTTAATTACCTTTTTTATTTTTTTGGAGTTATCACTTCGAGATAAACAGCAAAGAAGGAAAAATTCGGGTCATACGGCTCCGTACCTAACCGACGACACAGTCACCGCTCCAACCAGTCAACAGGCTCTTAAAGCCTTACGTTAGGAAGCAACTCCTCAACCTGCCCACGTATCCAATTCTCACTTATCTCCCCGCATGATCCAGCTTGATGAGAATAAAACGTATACACCTTGACAATATCTCCTTTTACTTCCAATCGGGTATCGCCTCCTGTCAAATTACCACCAATACACCCTACGCCATCACTGTCGACAGCAGCTTCTGCGGCTATCACAGAAAGTTTTACCGTTGATGCAATCGCCCTAATTGCTGCTTCAGGAGTGTTGCCGACAATTCTACCATGCCCAATTGCCCAGCTGCCAGCAAATGCGCTTGAAGAGACAATAAGAGTAAAAACCAATAAAAATATAACAGTTATCCTATTCATAGTAACACCTCACATGTGCTATGAAAAACAATAGTAATCAATATCTATAGATATACATTCACCTTATTAATCACTATATCATACCTTCTTTTATATCCACAAGAGCAGAAATTCCAGGCCAGCAACTCTGGAGCCCCCTTAAAGTCGATAATAACCTCATCAGAATCGCTTTCTCCATCAAATTTACTGTTGAATATCTGCACGGAATCGAAAAAGAGGTATCCGAATATCTCATAATGCTTTACCCCGTTTTCATCAAGACGCTTTCTGGCCCGCTTAATCAAACTTAACTAACTGGTTTTAAATCTTATCTTTTAGGATGCGAGTAAGAGTAGAGTTGTGGTATTGTGTAAAAATTCAGAAAGCATCTCAACTTGCAGCCTTACTCAACTCATTGACATTAATGATTTAAAGACAACTCTTTAAAAAAGTATGATCACAAATATAGACAAAATGCTAGACAAGATCCCTGGTGGTACCTTAGCCTTGGCAGGCTTGGCTGTCCTTCTTCCCGCAGGATCGCTCTGGGCGGGTAATAACAACAATACCGAAGGCATCTCCTGGTTGATGTTGTTTCTCGGGATAACTGGAGGATTGGCCTTTTTCCTGTACGGCATGGAACTGATGAGTGAGGGGCTCAAAAAAACGGCTGGCAACAAGATGCGCTCCATCCTAGCCGCTCTGACCAAAAATCGGTTCATAGGTCTCCTGATGGGCGCCTTTGTCACCACGGTCATCCAGTCATCCAGCGCCACCACCGTGATGTTGGTCAGCTTTGTCCAGGCGGAACTGATGACCTTCGCCCAGTCTCTGAGCGTTATCTTGGGGGCCGACATCGGCACCACCATCACGGCCCAGCTAGTCGCCTTCAAAATGACCGACTATGCTCTGGCTATGATCGCCGTAGGCTTTGGTGTACGCATGTTCGGCAAGAGTGAAAAAATCAAGAGCATCGGCGATATCCTGTTAGGCTTTGGCATCCTCT
>JBATKL010000626.1:0-2000 GCA_049669385.1 Candidatus Electrothrix sp.
CTGCCTGCCAAACCCTTTGATTGGGTGATTTTTGATGAGGCCTCACAGATCTTAATGCCGCAGGCCATGTTGAGCTTGGTTCATGGCAAGGGGAACTTTCTTTTTCTGGGAGATGTGCATCAGTTGCCACCGGTGATCCGTTCAGCTCCGGTCGAGAAGGAACCGATTGACCACTCTGGCCACCTTGAGCACCAAGGGAATCAAGAGGATGATACGAATGATGAAGCTCTGGAAAGCGAGGTCCGTCGCTCCCTGCTCACTCTCATGCTGCACCGCTACCCGCAACAGAGCGTGTTTTTGGATCTGACCTATCGGATGAACGCAGAAATTTGCGCCTTTCCCAGCCGAACCTGGTACGATTCCAGGTTACACCCGGCCCCGGCAAATGCTGCTGCCCGCTTGTCGCTCAAGGGCAGGCTCAGCAACGCCCCCCTGGACAGGATAATCGATCCGGAGAAACCGGTAGTGCTGGTCCGTGCCAATCATCACGGCTGCGGCCAGGAATCAATCATTGAGGCGGAAATCATGGCCTGCCTAGCCCATCGCCTGCTGAGCAAATACGGCCTGCACAAGGAACAACTGGCACTCATCTCGCCCCATCGCGCCCAAAATAACCGGATAACCCGCCGTTTGACCGAGCTGTTAGGCAGCAGCGATGACCTGCCCCTGATCGACACCGTGGAGCGCATCCAGGGCGCGGAACGCGAGGTGATCCTGTTCGGCTTCACCTGCTCTGACCCGGATCAGGTATTGGGCGATTTTCTCAATAACCCCAACCGCTTCAACGTTGCCATCACCCGGGCCCGCCACAAACTCATTGTCGTGGGCAGCGAGACCTTTTTCACCGCTGTTGCTCAAAACGAGAAGAGCTTGCGGGCCAATGCTTGTTTTAAGGAGTTTTTTTCGTGGTACCCGTCTTTTGATGGGGCTGATGTTTTTCCCCTTGCGAACCGCTTGGGCATATGGCAAGATTCATCAGATTAAATCATCCGCCTCACAAAAGAGAATAACACATGCCCAGAATTGCATTTTTTTTTGGAATTTCTATCTACATGTATATGGACGACCACGGCGTTCCCCATTGCCACGGAGTGTACGGAGATTATGCCGGATCCTTCGCCTTGGAAGACGGGGAGCGGATCGCCGGTGAGGTGCCACCCAAACAGGAAAAAAAGATCAAGGAGTTTATCTGGGCAAACAAAGAAGATCTGATGGAGGCGTGGCATGAACTCAACAATTAACACACCATGGAAAAAAGTAGTCCGTGCAGAGGCGGATCAGGGGTATCGGCTACATGTGGTTATGGAAGGGGATGAAGAGCTGGACTTGGAGCTGACCCTCCTGATTACAACCCGTGAATCTTTCTGGCGGTTGAAGAATTTTAATTATTTTCGTAAAGTTGCTATTGATCCCCTCGGCGGTTTATGCTGGCCCGGAGGTGAAGATATTTCTCCGACAAAAATTCCGCAGTATGCGCTGTCCCGGTCGGGCCGTTAACCTCCTTGCAAAAAAACGTGCTACGTCAATTATTTACCTCCAAAGAACAGCCTCCGATTGTTTTCCTCCCCTTTTACAGCGTCTTCCAGTAGCTGCATCCCATCCGCCACCGGATCCGCTTGATTTGAGCACATCTTTTTCTGGGGCTGGAGGTTTACAAGTTTTAGTAGCGGTACTTCTCAACCTTTTGTTTTCTTGACATGAATCTTTAATGATGGTAGATGGATAAATGTCCTTTAAAAAAGGATTTAATCAGAACGAGATGAGTTGTCATTATCTCATTGCAGGCGACGTTGAGGGAGGTGTAAAGCATATTGATATGAAAGCGGAAAAGCAGATGCTACAGAATTACCAGACTGAGTTGAAAAATATTCTGACCGAGCTGAAGCCGTATAAAGCCGTGATGTTCGGATCATATGCATACGGAAAAGTCGGTGACGACAGCGATATAGATTTAATCGTAGTGCTGGACAGAGACGATGTTCCGAGGAGTTTTGACGAAA
>JBATKL010000627.1:0-4382 GCA_049669385.1 Candidatus Electrothrix sp.
CAAAAGAGGTGTGCTCAACCCGCTAGACAACCCCGACCAGCCCGGTAGCCCTTGGTGGCGGAGGATGAATGAGCAGCTGATGTATTATTCCGAACTGGCTGGCCTGGCGGCTGCGCAAGAAAAACAATATACTGATTGGGAACAGCCGGTGCAGGCCTGGTTACATTATATACAAAATCCCGGCGGTAAAAGTTGGTACAGGGCTCATAATACGAGCATTTCAACAGCTTACCTCAGTTGCACAAAGGAGGCATTACAGGAGGATATTAAAGAGCAGGTCTTTTTAAATATTGTCCTTTTCCGCCTCTATTTCGCTCAGGCTATGGTCGAAGGGGCCACCTTCTTCAAAGACCTCGGTGAATTTTTCGCAGATCCACAATTACCAGCAGTGGACTTTATCACAAGCCTTGTTCATCTTTATCCAGATACGTATCCACTGAGCACCAAGCAACTGCATATTGTCCTCGGTCGCTCATGGACAGATATAGAACATTGGGTCATCGGCATCTTAGATAATCATATTATCTTTCCTGAATTGGAACAGCTCTACAAAGCATCGGCGAATACATGGAACAACATCCCTGAAATAATGACTATGATCTCCGCACGAAAGCCCGCTTACCCAAATGTATCCGTTGGCCAATATTTTTAATCAAAAAAGAGGGAACAGATCTGTTTCTCCTCAAAGGCCGTGTCTCACTGGCTTCCATCCCCTTTGAGGGGATGACGAAGAAGGGCAACCAGTGACGATTGCGCTATAAAAACAGGTATCTCAACCCTCTAGGGTAATAGTAATGATTGCTTCTCCCGAGAAAACTCAAGAATATATCCTTTAAACTTCTGCTCCAAATAATCCGTATGCACCGGCTTAACATGACTGCTCGCAAAACCATAGCCACTCATTTTTGTGCTGAGCTTGGTTTTTCTCCCTCTACCAGGATCAATAATAATAACCTCGCACTGAGGGCTAGCATGATTCTCAATAAAATCAGCTAACAATTGCACATGCTCGTCTTCGTAGAGCAAATCACTGCCGATGATGACATCAAAGAGCCCAAGTTCGCTCCGGTCATCGGCCCAGTCCACTCGCTCAAAGGCAATACTTTTTCCGTTATTGAGCAGCGTGTTCCTGTTGAGGAAGTGTTCCACTTCCGGGTGATAGTCAGTGGCGGTAATATCAGCCAGTCGCTCATTGAGCAGCAAGCTGGACAGTGCCATCCCACACCCTATTTCCAGAATTTTCTTCCCCTCAGTTTTGTAGCCCAACATATAGTTGGCAAGCACAAGACTTGATGGCCAAACCACCCCGAAAATTGGCCAGGTGGCAGAGGAAATACCAAGATCATGAGCCACGCTGTCAGGGTCGCTAAATTGCTGCCTATCGCGAAGCGTGCATAAGTGAATGTCGATATTACCGACTTCGATGGTTTGGTAACGAATGCGCAGAGGGAGAGTCATAGCTATCCTGGTCAGAAGAAAAGGCTCCGCCAGATATCTCTGGATAAATAACGAAACAAAAGAGACTTCAGGTTAATCCAATTGAAGAACGGCGCAAGGGCTTTCCCGTCACCGGGGAACTTGATCAGATAACTCAATCAGGCAACGTGGTGGAGCCCTTCAGGGTGAAGGGCTACTGGAAGCGAAAAACTTTCCAACGTAACATGCTGAATTAAAGCAAGTAACGTTTTTATTCACTACACTCTTGTTTTTTATATTGCAATTATTCCAAACAAGAGTATAATAGAAAAAAATATATCATTTGGCAATTCTCAGCATTTTCTTTTTCGTCATCGTCTTCACGATGAATCCAGTACATTCTGGTGCCTTTAAAGTTTCCGCTTATTACCATATCGAGATAATACCACAAGTATTGCGCTAGAGATGCTTGTTAATTACGTACCCTCTTTTTGCATACAGTGGGTTGTTTCTACCAGCGTTATTTTTACGAGAGCATCTTTTTAGGAGAAGCAGCATGAAACTTTTTATCGGCAGTCTTCCATATAATACGACTGAAACTGAATTAACCGATCTGTTTGGCCAATACGGAAGTGTTGTCGACACCAACCTTGTGACAGACCATTTTACTGGGCAAACAAAAGGCTTTGCCTTTGTGGAAATGGAAACCAGAAGCGCGGGCCACAAGGCGATGGAAGATCTGAACGGAAAGGAATATAAGCATCGGCAACTTGTCTGCAATGAGGCCAAACCGGCCAAGAAGAAAAAATTTCGTCGCGGATAAGCCCTTCATACATAAATTTCATTTGGAAGAACCAGCAAATATTTTGATTCATGCAGCTGTCCCTTCCCTTGGTCTCACTTACATACGTTACCAACACTTTCTTTCTGCCTCAGTTGCTTTTTAGGCAATAGAATAAAGGCAGGGACTTAAAAAAGCTCATTGAGTTTATATTAAGAGGTTACATGAATTTTACAGAATTCGGTTTTAAACCGGCCATCGTAGCTGCCATTGAAAAATGTGGCTACAGCATTCCCACAGACATCCAACAGCAAGCCATGCCGCACCTTGTGCAAGGCCGGGATTTGTTGGGGCTTGCTCAGACGGGAACCGGTAAAACAGCAGCATTTGTGCTGCCAACCCTGCAACGCCTTACCGAGGAAGCAGGACGAAAAGTAAAAGCATTGATTCTGACCCCGACCCGAGAACTCTCGGAACAGGTTCATGAAAATATTCAGCAGCTGGCCCAAGGTACCCGTTTACGAAGCTGTACGCTCTACGGCGGTGTAAGTAAAGGTAGCCAGATACAAAAGCTCAAGCAAGGCGTGGACATTGTCGTGGCCTGTCCCGGCCGCCTGCTTGATCATCTCAATTCAAGAACCGTTGATCTTTCCTCAATTGAGGTCCTGATTCTGGATGAAGCAGATCAGATGTGCGACAAGGGTTTTTTGCCAGACATTCGCCGCATCCTCAAGCAGGTGCCGCGCCAAAGGCAGAGCATGGTTTTTTCAGCAACAATGCCGAAGGAAATTCGCCGCTTTGTTGAAGAGATTCTCACCGATCCGGTCACAGTTCGGGTGAATCATGAAAAACCGACAGCAACCATTAAGCATGCCCTTTTCCAGGTAGCACAGACGCAGAAAACAGCCTTGTTAAAGCACATTCTGCAAAGTGAACCCATGACGACCACCCTCGTCTTTACCCGGACCAAGCATAAGGCAAAGAATCTGGCCCGACAGCTGCAACAATTTGGGTTCAAAGCGACTTCGCTTCAAGGTAATCTGTCCCAGAACCAACGCAAAAAGGCTATGGACGGCTTCAGAACAGGGACATTCAACATCCTGGTTGCTACAGATATCGCTGCACGAGGCATAGATGTGTCAGGTATTTCTCATGTTGTGAATTACGACGTGCCAGATACTGTCGAAACATACACGCATAGAGTCGGACGAACCGGCAGAGCGTTACAGACCGGTGATGCATACACCTTTGCAACCCGAGAAGACGCAAAAATGATTCTGTCTGTTGAACGCAGCCTGGGGCAAAACATCACCCGCAAAAAAGTTGATGCGCCGCTCAATAATCAGGACTATAATGTCTCAACAGTAGCGCCCTCAGCCAGTACTGATGAGAAAAGAAGGAGCACATCCGCTCCTCGCCGGAAAGCACAAAGCAAACCGAGAAAGCAGCATTCAAACTCGTTTGATTGTGGTGTATCCGCAAACTAAGTAAGAGAATTCGCAGTCCGCATATGCAGCCTGCACAATGGATCGCAAATATTGCAATCCGTATTATTACATAACGATTTCACAAAGAAATCAGCTTGAAGGAGCATGAAAATGGTAGAAGGAACAGTAAAATGGTTTAACGATTCTAAGGGTTTTGGTTTTATCGAGCAGGACGGCGGCAAAGATGTTTTTGTTCACCATTCAGCTATTCAGGCCCAAGGTTTCAAAAGCCTGCAGGAAGGACAACGAGTAAGCTTTGACGTCGTTGACGGCCCCAAGGGACCGGCGGCTGAGAATGTCGTTGGCCAGTAATTCCTCACTTGGGATTACCGTAACACGCACAAGCCGTAGAAATCCAACCCCTTGAACGAAATACTTTTTTCGTTCAAGAGGGCCTAGACTTCTCCGGGAGATACCACTTGTTTTCGTGACTGGAAGTTGTGATACACGTCACAAAACAAGTGGTATCTCATTTTTTTGATCGAAAGGTCAAATATTCATCACCTGCTATCCTTGCTCTCCCTCCTCCCCTCCCAAGCTCTTTCCGTACAACCCTTTCTCTTTGATTAACCGTAACGATACAAAATTAACAAATACAGCCACTTCTTTTCAGTAAAGCTACTTCTTATCAACGTATTGAAATCATTCAAAATATCATCTGAAAGCTAGCAGCAACAGTAATAAATTTTCATTCTCAA
>JBATKL010000628.1:0-3444 GCA_049669385.1 Candidatus Electrothrix sp.
TTTATTATCTTCCATGATTCCAAGACCGCTACAGGCAGACTGAGCAGGCTCTTGATGCGGTGCTTCAGGCCCATACCCTTCAGCCCCATGCAGGCAATGGATTCCTGTTGGAAATTAAATTCGGCCAGCGTCTTTTTGTCAAGTTGCCGCTGTGTTCCGATAAAGAGTATCGCGCAGCCCGAGTATTTCTGCTGCAATGCGGTTGCCAAGGCTATGCCGGGGAAAAGATGTCCGCCTGTGCCGCCGCCTGTTATTATTATGCGCATTTTTTTCTAAGCATCCTGATATATGCAAGCATCTAAAAGAGCAAGAACTTCTGACAAGGTATCATTTGAAGCCTTCTCAATCCGCTTAACATGTCGGCTCCTATAGTCAATCGACTTAACCTGCTCCACCATAATAAAACCCGTCAGAGACGATTCTTCCAAGACCGGCACATGGAAAGGAATACCCCGATTTGTATTGGTAACAGGGCAGACAATGGCAAGCCCGGTCGCCTTGTTGAACACCTTATTACTGACGACCAAGGCCGGACGGCGACCTTTTTGCTCATGCCCGGCCTGCGGATCAAAGGTCAGAGCAACATAGTCTCCTTTTTCCGGGATATATTGAGGCATTTACCAATTCTCCCGGCCAACTGGAGCACCCCAGTCTTCCTCGTTCGGACGGTATTTTTCAGGCATCTTGGCGGCCAAATCTTTTATGTCATATCTTCCACGTATTTTTCGGGTCGCCTCCACAATAATCTTTCCGTCATGAGCTGTAATAGCGACTTCCTCTCCGACTCCGATACGAGAATTAATCAGAAGTTTTTTAGGAATTCTGACCCCTTGACTATTTCCCCATTTTTGTACTTTGGATAACATGGTTCTGTCCTCCAGCGTTAATTTACAGAATTTACAGTGTGTATATCCAAGTATATCCTGATTTCTGTACACTTCACAAGTTTTTTCTCCTGCGACAAAAATCTTTACAATCGGAACTTTTATATGTTACGAGCCTCGCTAAGGCAATGCCGGGAAAAAGATATCCGCCGGTGCCGCCGCCGGTGATGATTATACGCATGGAGTTCAATGTGTCGTCAAACGTTAGGTGGTAATGAGCAGGTCAGTTAACTCGACATACAACGGAAAGCAGCTGTCCAAACTGATCAATTCCGCATCATTGACAATCGAGGTGGCAATGATAAATCTATCTGCCGGATCTTTATGATGATACGGAAGTCGGCCAGCCAAACTTGCGATTTTCTCGTCTATGGGCAATACGGCCACATCCGACCCCTCTGATGCCTCCTTCAACCATTCGTCAACCGGTAACGGTAATTCTATCCGGTTAAACTTTTCCAGCAGAATAACCTCCCAACATGAAATGGAGGAAACTGCCAATCCATCAGCTGTTTCAATTAAATCCGTCAATTTTTTCGGTAACGGTTCAGTCGGCAGCAGCCAACGAATCCAGATATGTGTATCCAGCAAAATCATTGCAGCACTTCCCAATCTTCAGGCGGAGAAACAGGAGATATAATATCGCCGAGAATTTTTCCTTTTCCAGCAATGACATGAGACGGTTTTCTTCTCTTTTTACTTTTCCTTTCCGGTATGAGAAAGATTGCCTCCATACGAACATTCGGCGGTAATTCTGGTTGGCTCACCAGCCTTCCGTGCCGATCTGTTTCAAGAAACATTTTTCTTGCCTGCATGTTACCCTCCCTATTCTTTATCTTCCTGAATATGATCTCGCAGCATCCGAAAAAAAAATTCAATAAAGTTACTTTTCCCTGCTCCGTTGCCGCCGATGAGAACGTTGAGGCTTGCAAGGTGAAAGTCTTCGAGGTTTTGAATATACTTGAAGCCTTTAATGGTTAATTGACTTAACGGCTGTGCCATGTTTCATTTTTTTATGATGTGAATTTCCAAAAAATATCACCTGTATTTTCTGCAATGCGGTTGCCAAGGCAACGTCAGAGCCGAGATATCCGCCACTCACCATCATGAAAACTCCGACACAAGCTGTCGAACATGCGGCTTTGAGCTGCTGTAGCTTACAATTGCGACATTGATATTATGCTCTGCGTATAACATCAATACTCGTTTTATGGCATCAAGGATCCAGTCAATCTCATTCCCAAATGCTCCACCGCCGATCAGCGTAAGGTACACAGTATTATTGCCGGTGTTCTCGCTATTCAGAATTGCGGCACAAATCGCTGCTTCATAAGATGCCTCCAAGACCAGTCGTGCAAAATGCTGCCACAAATGAGCTGAAAGGGAAGAATAAGCAACCGGTAGCGCGGAGCAGTAGGCTTGCGAAACCAAATGCGATGATTCGTTGAGCGTTACCTGGGTGTCCCATTGAATCCCAATACGTAACAGCTTGCGGAGTTCATCACGTTCGTCTTCATGGAGTGATCGGAGGCGGCTGGAAATCTCAAGTAATCCATCTCGTGACGGCAAGGCATACCCGTTGCACATTCGCCAAAGGCGGTTGTCAGTATTTCCCAGGGCTTTTCCTATATCCACAAGGCAGTCGATCTGATTATCTACTGCCTGCCCTACCCTGCCGTTTACCGGCACAAAGTAGTTCCGATAAATCGTTCCAGCACCGCCTGCAATCGCACATGCAGGTCCCTGCGTAAAATCATTTTCATAAATGCCCACTCCCTGTTCCGGCGTTACGTTCGGAGACACCATTTCCAGCAGATTGAACTGAGAAGCTACCTGAAACAGCGACCCTGCGTTAGCAGGGTCTGCATGCAGAATCTGGGTGTCGGCAACAACTTCTCGCACTGTTATCTTACGGCCTCCGCGTTCCACAGACGAAACACGCTCCCGCAGCTCGGCCAGCGTCGGCGTTTCCAGAAGGCCACAGGTCAATTCCCGCCCGTTTACTCTGGAAACCAGCGTTGAACCATCAAGCGAGAGATTTTTGCGAACTTGCTCCGGGTTCTTTTCAGGAAAGCCAGTTAAATCTTCGAACCATGTCATTGGGTTTCCCTGCTGGTAGGGGAAGAGTGTGAAGCTACTTGATTTGCAAACATATCGTTTTCCCTGTTACAAAGGGACTGCCAAAACAAAATACCGTTGGAAACGGTAACCACTCATTATAGAAACATTCTAGCCAGTGAGCAAAATTTTCTAATCATTTTGTTCTTCGATATCGTTATCCGCCTTATCGCTGATCGGGGCACCCTGATTCATAACTTTATAGAGTTTAGCAGCCACTTCAGGATCACGAAGCAGCTCATTAAGGCTGTTTTCTAAAGCTATTTTATCTTCACAATACATTTGCTCCCCATCTAAATCAATTTGACAGGGATATCCGTTACGATCTGTCTTCCACCGAGCAAGTTCGACAGCATCTGCATCTGAAACTTCAGGATTACTCGCTGTAATAGCTGAATATTTTTTCATACGTTTAGCATTAAGTACATCAACAACATTTTGA
>JBATKL010000629.1:0-4778 GCA_049669385.1 Candidatus Electrothrix sp.
GATCAGCACTTAAGCCATAGCGTATTTCTGCCTCTTTTGTTGATAATCGTTCGCTCAATGTGACTACCTATATTGTAAACCTAACAGTATTAATAAGTGGAAAAATGTCCTGCTATTGACCGTAATAGGTATCGCCAAAATCCACTTATTCAGATATTGACACGATAAAAGTGGAAACCTTTTCCACTTATTAATTTTCACCTGCATTCTTCCTCTTATCGTGATATACAGTAGCTAACATGGAAAATAAAAAGAGTAAACAAAAATTTCGTCCAAATCCGAAGCTGAAACTGATGGAGCAAGTTCATGAAGTTCTTCGCTATCATCATTATGCCTATAAGACAGAGCAGACATACAGTCAGTGGATACTCCGCTACATTCATTTTTTTGAGTGCAAGATTCATCCTGCCGAACTCGGAGCCCGCGATGTTGAACGCTTCCTCTCTCATCTTGCTGTGGAACGTAAAGTATCCGCATCTACCCAGCGTCAGGCCTTGAACGCCCTGGTTTTTCTTTACCGGGATGTTTTTGATATGCCCTTGGCTGAAAAAATTCAGCCCATCCGCTCAAAAAGAAAGCCCAACCTGC
This sequence comes from Candidatus Electrothrix sp., assembly GCA_049669385.1. Classification (GTDB taxonomy): domain Bacteria; phylum Desulfobacterota; class Desulfobulbia; order Desulfobulbales; family Desulfobulbaceae; genus Electrothrix. Next base: position 589 of record JBATKL010000629.1, read on the forward strand.
CCACCGTCCTTGGAGGGGAAGAAATACAGCATTTTTTCCAGCATATCAAGGGGACGCATGCTCTGATGGCCAAACTCCTCTACGGTTCCGGGCTGCGTCTTATGGAGTGTGTGCGGTTACGGATTATGGATGTTGACTTTGATCGAAAACGAATTCGTATTTTGGGAAAAGGAGATAAGCAACGAAGTACGATTCTCGCTGAACCTGTCGTTGCGGAACTGAGGGAGCATATTGATCGTGTGAAGCTTTTGCACCACAATGATCTGGAAGCAGGCTTTGGTGAAGTGTATATCCCGGAGGCGTTGGCGCGTAAATATCCTGCCGCTGCACGGGAAACCCACTGGCAGTATGTTTTCCCCTCCCAAAAACGATCTGTCGATCCACGCTCGGGACAAATACGGCGTCATCACGTTATGGAGTCAGGTTTACAAAAAGCTGTCAAACGGGCAGCGCATAGGGCCGGAATTGACAAACGGGTCACCTGTCATACCTTGCGCCATAGCTTTGCCACAGCTATGCTGGAAAACGGCACCAATATTCGGGTGCTTCAGGAGCTTCTGGGCCACGCCGATGTAAAAACCACAGAAATATACACCCATGTTATGGATAAAGACATCTCACGCCTGTCAAGTCCGCTGGAGAAGTTGAACATATAAAACAGCCTTTGATGTCTTGCTAACCAACAACCCTTTGTTTGCTCTTGTGAACCTTCTTTTATAAAGATAAGACTGTTCTATAACAGCAAGTTATTCTGCGGAAGAAACCTACTGAGGCTGGGGCAAAGAAAGAGTAAAGCTAATCAGCCCCTCCTTCGCTGGATCAAGCACAAGGCGACCCTTATGGGCACGGGTGATCTCAAAGGCCAACGATAACCCCAGCCCGGAACCCGGCACCCGATGGAAGGCTCTGGGCAGGGAATTTCTCTTTATTCCTTTGGGCTGACAGGTGAAACATGGTATCCTTGCTCCAATTCACTTCAATCCACGGAACTCAGATTCAAGGCTGTCTTTTCAACCTGCAACCCTCATCGTAAAGGATCGTTCAATGCATTTGCTGCGTACTCGTTTCTTACTTGTTTTCCTTCTTTTCTTCTTTTTTCCTGTTCCAGGTAACGTTATTTTATCTCTGGCAAAGGAGGTTCCAATTTCTTCCACAAAAATGTGCATCAGTACGGGCTGGCCCCATGAGCAAAGCGATCTCAAGCCTGACCCTTCGCTGATTTTCGGTACCTTGGAAAACGGGCTGCGCTATGTGATGATGCCCAATGATGAGCCCAAGGGCCGGGTCGCCATGTATCTTGATATCCAGTCCGGTTCCCTGCATGAAACCGATGAGCAGCGGGGGGTGGCCCATTACTTGGAACATATGCTTTTTGAAGGCAGCACCCATTATCCCCCTGGGACCCTGGTCGAGTATTTCCAATCCATCGGCATGGATCACGGGGCGGACAGCAATGCCCATACCTTTTATGATGAGACCGTCTACAAACTGCTTTTGCCGGACAGCGAGGAAAAGACCTTGAACGACGGCTTGGTGGTTCTGGCTGATTACGCGGGCGGAGCACTGCTCCTGGAAGAAGAGGTGGACAAGGAGCGAGGCATTATCCTTGCTGAAAAGCGAACCAGGGATTCCGCTTCCATGCGGATGTATAAGAAAAGCACCGAACAGGGGCTTGCCGGAGCTCTGATCGCGCAACGTGATATGATCGGTACGGACGAGGTACTGAAGACGGCTGATTCAGCCTTGCTCAGGCAGTATTACGAACGCTGGTATCGACCGGAGAATATGATCTTGGTTGCTGTGGGTGATACTGATCTCAGCCTGCTGGAAAAGCTGATTACAAAGCAGTTTGGCGGGCTGAAGGCCAAAACACCTGTTCCGCCTTGCCCTGATTTCGGTCAGGTCGCGGAAAGCGGGACTGAGGCTATCTATTTTTTTGAGACAGATCTGGGCTATACCGAGGTTTCCCTTGAATCTGTCTGGAATGTTGTGCCAACGCAACCGAGCAAGGCGGAAGAAATCCTTGATTTAAAGAAATATGTTGCCGAGGTTATGATGGATAACCGCTTGCAGCACTTGGTCAATCAACCGAAGAGTCCCATGACCAGTGCGAATTTTGCCAACGGTATTTTTCTCCGTCGCCTGGGTTATACGTCCATTGATGCCAAGACCTCGCCTGAACATTGGCAGCAAGCTCTAGAAACGCTCAGTACGGCTGTACGGCAGGCTCGGGAATTCGGTTTTGGTACGTCTGAATTTACTCGGGCCAAGAGCGAGATTCTGACCCAATTAAAGAAAGAAGTGCAGGTGGCGGACAGCAGGGAGAGTAAGGATTTAGTGTCTAGAATTATCCACAGCCTGAATGATAATGAGGTCTTTTTCTCGCCGGAACAGGAATTGGCCCTGTTTGGCTCTGCTCTGGAACAGATAACCTTGGCTGAGGTTAATCAGATCTTTGGGGAGATGTGGCATGAGCGCCGTTTGGTCAAGGTGATGGGGACCACAGAGCTGAAGCCGGAAAAGGATAGCTCACCGAAGGAAACCATTCTTAAGGCCCTTCACAAGGCTGAGCAGGCTGAAGTAACAGCCTGGGTGCAGGGCAAGGAAGCAGGCTTTCCCTACCTGCCCATCCCGGCAAAGCAGGGCAAGGTTGCCGACCATATCAGCTATAAGGATATTGGAGCGGAACGCTATGTCTTTCAAAACGGTTTGGTGCTGAACCTGAAACATACCGATTTTGAGCCCAATGAGCTTAAGGTCATGGCAACGCTGGGGCACGGAAGACTTGGCGAAACCAAGCCCGGTTTGGCGCTGCTTGCCGAGATGCTTTTGCCGGAGAGCGGGGTGGGCGGCCTGACCGAAGAGCAACTCAAGGAAGTGCTGGCTCCTTATTCGGCACATGTTCGTTTTCAGATTGAGCAAGACAGTTTTCAGCTGCAGGGCAAAGGGCTGAAGAGCGAGAGCGAACTCCTTTTTCAGCTTTTGTATACCAACTTATATGATCCGGCTTTTCGGGACAATGCCTTTCAGCGGGGGATGCAGCGGGTCACCCAGACCTATGCCCAGATGGGAAGCTCTGTTGAGGGCATGATGCATCTTAAGGGCGAACGGTTTCTGGCCGGAGGTAATCTGCGCTACGGGGCTGTGCCGCTGGAGATGTTGCATAAGATCACTGTCGCTGATATCGAGCAATGGTTGCGTCCTGTGTTTAAGGAAAGCAGCTTGGAAATTTCTGTGGTGGGTGATTTTGATCAGCAGGAAATCCTGGGATTGGCTGGCGTCTATTTTGGCGGACAAACGCGGAAGAGTTTTCAGAAGCTCGAAGGCGAGCAGATCGCCTTTCCTTCCGGTAAAGCCTTGTCCCTGCCCGTGACAACCCATAGCGAAAAGGGCATGGTCACTGTTGCTTGGCCCACAGCTGATTTTTGGGATATCTCCCGAACCCGGCGGCTCAATGTGCTGTCCTCGATCCTTGATGATCGGATGCGGAAGCTGATCCGGGAGGAACTGGGAGCTGCTTACTCTCCTTATGCCTATAACCGACCCAGCCTTGTCGATCCAGGGCACGGAGTCTTGCGCAGCGTGGTGGTGGTTGATCCACCTCAGGCCAAGATGGTGATTGATAAGCTGAAACAGCTTGCTGCTCAACTCACCACAGGCAAGATCACTGCGGATGAGCTAGAACGTGCGCTTGAGCCGAGCTTGACCTCTATTCGTGATTTAGTTCGCACCAATCGCTACTGGCTGGAATCCGTGCTGGTGCAATCGTCCCGACATCCTGAGCGACTGGAATGGCCCAAGACGATCCAGAGCGATATTGCTGCAATTACTGCGGAAGAAATTTCTGCCCTTGCGGCTAAATATCTGCAACCGGAAAAGGCGGCAGAGGTTGTGTTGTTACCGACCAAGAAAGAGTAGGGGGTGCCGTAGGGGCACGGCACGCCGTGCTGCCCCTACGGAACGCGAAATTTAAGGGAGGATACCCTGTGCTTGCCATAAACGGGCAGGCACAGGGACCTGCCCCTACGATATTGAACAGAATCATATAAAATATAAGATAACCCGATAGAAAAAAAATGACACAACAACCAGCGGTCTTCCTGGACCGCGACGGCACCATCAACGAGCAGATGGGCTATGTCAATCATATCAGCCGATTCATCCTCCTGCCCGGTGCTGCCCAGGCAATC
>JBATKL010000630.1:0-2807 GCA_049669385.1 Candidatus Electrothrix sp.
AGCCAAGACAATGGAGGGGCAGTTGAGTGACCCAAAAGTCTCGATCATAATTCCCTGTTACAACCTCGGCGCATACCTGGATCAGGCTGTGCAAAGTGTTCTGGACCAGACTTACCAGGATTTTGAAATACTACTCATTGACGACGGATCGACCGATCCGGTCACCCGTTTTCTTTTCGCTTCGTATCAGCGTCGAAAAACTCGGATAATCCAGACAGAAAACCAGGGATTGGCAAACACGCGGAACCTCGGTATCCGGGAAGCCTGTGGTCAGTACATATCATGTCTTGATGCCGATGACATGCTTGAACCATCATTCCTGGAGCGGACGGTAAAAGTACTGGATGAGAATCCGGACATCGCCTTTGCTTCCTGTTGGCTGACTGGTTTTGGCGAGGCAGACTTCCAGTGGAATCCTACAACCTGTGAGTTCCCGCACCTGCTGGCGGAAGATACTGTTTGCACACCAGCCCTTACCCGGAAGGAGGCGATACTGGAGGCCGGGGGCTATGATTCTGATATGCCACTCGCAGGCTATGAGGACTGGGATCTTGCCATCAGCATGGTAGAGCGAGGATTGAAAGGGAGCATCATTGAAGAATATCTCTTCAGGTATCGCATCAGGTGGAAGTCAGACTCCATGTTCTCCCATTGTACTGCTCCTGAAAACCATGCAAAACTCATGGCGTATCTCCTTGATAAGCATGCAGACAGCTACAAGGAATATTTGGGTGGAGTGCTTGAAACTATTGCCGGTAGGACGATCACTCTTAATGATTACAAACAGGGGCGACTGATTGCAGCACATCCTGATCAGCAGAGGAGTATTCAATTTCTCACTGAGGTACTGGAAGGTGTGTTGAAGTCCCGGAACTGGACGGCGACAAAACCCTTAAGGGTTCTGTACTCCCGGCTCAAAATGGGAGTGAAAAAATTCAGGAGCAGGAGTGATGCAAGGGTTTCAATAGTTGTGACCTGTAACAATCAGGGAGAAGGTTTGGTGCGAACCCTGGAAAGTCTTCGTGGACAGATCATTCCAGAAGAAGTCATCGTGGTAGATGAAAATTCAGATGATGCAGCGACTCTACAACTGTTGGATTGGTGCAGGGAATCAGGATACACAATCATTAAGATTGGCGATGGGAAAAGTGAAATAGGTACAGTAAAGGCACGTTTGACCGGTTTGCAAGCTGCTGAAAGCCCTGTTGTTTTTGCCCTTGAATCAGGACAACTCGTTGACCCCGGTTTTATAGATAAAGCCCTCGATATTCTTCAGCAATCCCCAGAATGTGAATTCGTTCTCTACGGTCTGTATGATGAGTGGACAGGGTATACCTTTATGCCCGGATCCACGGATGTGCAGGCAATACTTGGGTGCCCACAGATCGGGTTTCCTCTGATGCGACGTTCGGCATTTTTTGAGGTGGAAGGGTATGATCCTACTTTGACAGAATTGTTTCAGGCGGACTGGGATCTTGCGATCCGGTTGTCAGAACGGGGAAAGAAGGGGGGGGTCCTTGACGGGCCTCGGGTCAATCTCCCGGTTTCACGTTTGCCGGAGCGCGAAAAAAAAGTGGAAGAGGACAGGCGGAACACCCTGGTCATGCCTGTCATTGGCAAGCATGAGGAGCTGTTTCAGCAACATTGGCACTCATCAATACTGCATCATGAAAACCTGCGAGTAAAGTTCCAGGAGCATATAGAGCTCGAAAAAGAAGAGGAAAAAGGGCTCAAGTCTGAACCTTCCTTCCAGAACTCCATCAACTGGGGAGAACTGCGCAGACTTGAGCCGGTGAGTTCGGTGTGGGGGCTTGACAGGGGGAAACCTATTGACAGGTATTATATAGAGAGTTTTCTGGAAAGAAACAGAGCCGATATTACCGGGAAGATTATAGAAGTCAAGGATCCCACGTATTCGAGAACCTATAGTGAAAACGCGGAAACAATTGAGATCCTGGATATTGCAGCGGACAATCCCGAGGCTACGCTGATCTGTGACTTGCAGGAAAAAAATTCGCTTCCAGAGAACAGGTATGACTGTTTTGTCCTGACCCAGACCCTCCACATCATTTATGATATTCGCACTGTCGTAAAAAACATATTCCGAACTCTCCGCCCAGGGGGCGTGATATTGGCAACGTTGCCATGCGTCAGCCGTATTGATTATGAATCAGGTGTCAATGGCGATTTCTGGCGCTTCACCGCAGCTTCGGCCAAAAGTCTGTTTGAAGAGGTGTTTGGCAAGGGGCAGGTGGAGGTTCAATCTCATGGCAATGTAACTGTGTGTTGCGGCTTCCTCCAGGGGATCTCTATGGAGGAATTGACTCCTGAAGAACTGGATCATAATGATCCCTATTTTCCTCTCATATTCACTGTAAAAGCTGTTAAGCCGGTCAAACCGATCAAGTCGTACTCGCAGGTTACCGGTAAGGCTATGCAGCTTGGTCCTGCCGATGATGTTTTTATGAGGTCCACCAAGGATGACTTCAGGGTTATCGCTCTCATAGCTGCGTATAACGAGGCAGATATTATCTCCTCTGTTATCGGGCATCTGGTTGATAACGGGATTGAGGTATATCTGATCGACAACAGATCCACAGACGATACTGTGGAGCAGGCAAGTCCCTTTCTGGGAAAGGGGCTGATACATATTGAAACCTATCCCCCTGCATCTTCCGGTAGTGACGAATCAAATGACGAACCAAATGGAGTCTATGACTGGTCCTCGATCCTGCGGCGAAAAGAGGAACTTTCTGTAGAGCTGGAAGCTGATTGGTTTATCCACCATGATGCCGATGAATTCAGAG
>JBATKL010000631.1:0-2073 GCA_049669385.1 Candidatus Electrothrix sp.
CTCTGAGTCCAAACGCTAAATCGAAGAATTGAGTTGCCCTGTTCGGATGCTTGTTTTTGCCATTTTGCAACACGGTTTTCCCAATGCTCCCAACCAGTTTTACCCTTCCCTTTCTTTCCTGACTTATCAGTAAGATCACAAGGCAAGGCAATAACATACTCCTCAAGTTCCTCATGGGTTATAATCGCTTGAGATACGGACTCGTCTATTTGCCCCCAATTAATATCGCCTGTTCGCAGAAAATATTTTGCCTGATACCCTATTTTCCTGCCGTCTGCTTTCTTCCAATACGCCTCAACTCCTCCATCGCCGCCTGCACCCTCAACTCGTCTGAATTTTGCATCAGCAGGATATTCTTCCCTGCGTGCCAGTTGGCAAACCAGCTCTTCAAAAGAGAGGCGTTGCCCTGACTGAAATCCGTGAATTTTAGAAAAGTCGATCATTTCACTCAGAACGCAAGGCCGTGATAGGGTCCAGCTTGGCAGCTTTATGGGCAGGATAAAAGCCAAAGAAGATACCAACCAGAGATGATACGCCCAAGCCCAGCCAGAGTCCCATCTTGGGAATAAAGAACGTCCATTCATTGATAGAGCAGACAATATAACAGGACAGAATCCCTAAACCGGCTCCGAGAATACCACCGATCAAAGAAAGGATGACCGCCTCGGTTAAAAATTGACGGCGAATATCTCGCTGCCGGGCACCAATGGCCCGAAGAATACCGATTTCCCGTCGTCGATCCATCACGGAAGTGAGCATGACATTCATGATACCGACTCCGCCGACTAAGAGGGAAATGCTGCTGATAATACCTAACAATACGGTTTTCATGGCGGCTTGTTCTTGAGCAGCTTTAATCGCTTGCACATTCGCCTCCACTGTGACCTCTATATTTTTTCTCTGTTTGAAATATCGTTGAATTTCCATCGTCGCAACCCGAAAATCTACACCCGGTTTCATGCGGGCGGTAATTTTACTAATATTTTTTTCACCCAAAAAACGAATTGCTGTGGAAATCGGTATAATCGAAAAATTAGCCTCCCAATTATCAACACTCTCTTCAAGAGTTCCAATAATCGTGAACGGCTTATTGTTCAATTTGACTGTAGAGCCAATCAGGGAGCCGGTGAACCCCTTAAATTCCGGTTTACTTAACAATCTTGCCCCTATGACCACATAGGGCTTATTTCTGTCCAGTATTGAAATAAATCGCCCGGATTTAAGTCGCATTCTATTCATTTCTTTATACTTTACTGTTGTTCCTATAATCATAGACCACCCATTCTCACCACCAAAAAAATACCCGCCACTATCGATTATTAGAGGCACCAAATCGGCAAGCGTCTGACTACTATCAAGCATCAAAAAGGCATCTTGTACACTGATACCTTCATCATCTCTTTGACTCCAAGGAGCTTTGATCTGTAAAATATCAGGGCCTAACTCAGAAAAACGCTTCATAGATTCCTCACCCCAGATAATCCCGATGGAAACCAAGGCAATCACCGCGCCGATAGCAATACTGATCCCAATTAAGGCCAACAGAGTTCGTTGTTTCGCCGTATACAGACTGCGAACAGCCTCCCGCACATAGGTCATCAACATGGCTACCTCAGCACACCGTCTTCCATAATCACATGGCGCGAGCATTGTTGGGCGATCTTCTCATCATGAGTGATGAGAATAATGGTAATACCCTCCTCCTGATTGAGGCTTATGAACAAATCCATTATGTCTTTACTCACATGAGAGTCCAGAGCACCGGTAGGGTCATCGGCAAGGACGATGGCCGGTTTCCCGATTAAGGCACGGGCAATAGCAACCCGCTGCTGCTGTCCACCGGACAACTCATCAGGACGATGTGCGGCACGATCAGCCAGTCCCATTTTTTCCAGCATGGCCATGGAACGACGATGTATTTCCTTCGTGGGAACCTTGCTGTAACGAAGTGGGCAAGCAACATTCTCTACAGCTGTCAAACGTTGCAGCAAATAGAATGACTGGAAGACAAAACCGATTTTTTGATTTCTCATGGCAGACAGTTCATCATCGCTGCAATGCAGGACTTCCTTA
>JBATKL010000632.1:0-2365 GCA_049669385.1 Candidatus Electrothrix sp.
GCTTTGCGCTATAGACGGTAAATTCAGGATGTTCAAAGATGACACCCTTGATTTGTTCCCGGCTGATGTGTAATTCCCAATAGCCGGGCCGTGAGGCTCTGAACAGATTGTTTTTTAGGGTCGGATATACAGCCCAGTAGTTTTGCAGGTCCTCAATGTCTCTGTCCGGGATACCGCCTGATAAATGGGCATTAATATCCTGAATATCTTCTGTCTCCTGTGCATCAATATAACGGGGAATGTTCAGATTGTACTCGTTTTTTGCAGCAGCAATTTCAGCTGTGGGTACCATCCGGCTGTATCCGGGCAGCTCCACCCGGTTATTGAACACATCAACAATCTTGTGGATGTCCCGCGCTCGGAGCCGGTTCTTGTTGCCGTCTTTTATATAGCCCTTGGATGCATCAATCATAAAGATGCCCTTGCGCTGTCCGGCGTTCTCCTTGTTCAGCACCAGAATACAGGCAGCTATGCCGGTACCGTAAAACAAGTTGGCAGGCAGGCCGATAATGCCCTTGATGTAACCGTGCTGAATGATCTTTTTACGGATTACCGCTTCCGCATTCCCCCGGAAGAGCACACCGAGCGGCAGAATAATTGCGGCCTTGCCCGTGGATTTAAGCGATTTCAGCATGTGGAGCAGAAAGGCATAATCGCCATTTTTAGCAGGTGGGACGGTATAGCCTTCAAAACGTTTAAACTGATCGTGCTCAACATCAACGCCGTTAGTCCACGCCTTGTCACTGAAAGGCGGGTTGGCGACCGCATAATCAAAGCGTTTCAACTTGCCGGTTTCTTTAAATTCAGGATCGGCAAGCGTGTTGCCCTGCCTGATATCGGCAAACGGATTGCTGTGCAACCACATATTCATGACTGACAGGGCACGGGTGGCATTGTCTTTTTCCTGCCCGTAAATGCTGATCCCATGCGGGGCCTCATCTGCCGCCTTGAGCAGCAGCGAACCTGAACCACAGGTCGGATCGTATAGAGTTTCCGCCTGACTTTTGGACTGCTCAATGCTGATGACTTGGGCCATTACCCGCGATACTTCGGAAGGGGTGTAAAATTGGCCCTTGCTTTTGCCGCTTTGCGTGGCAAAATGACGCATCAGGTATTCATAGGCATCCCCTAGCAGGTCGTCATGCTCCGCTCGGTTTTCGCTGAAGTCCAGGGCGGAATTTTCAAAAATAGCAATCAGATTCGTGAGACGGGCAACCTTGTCTTTGCCTTTGCCCAGTTTATCATCATCATTGAAGTCGGCAACGGTAATAATTCCGTCTAGCCCGTTTGCCTTGGCAAAGTCACTGATGAGCTTGTTGATTTTGTCGCCTATCTCCGGGTGACCTTTGAGGTTGACCATATCCTGAAAGCCGCAGCCTTGAGGAATTTCAACCACCTTGTCTTTTTTATCAGAGACATATTTCATAAAAAGGAGCACCAATACATAGTCCTTGTACTGGCTGGCATCCATACCGCCCCGCAGTTCATCACAGCCCTGCCAAATTGAGCTATATAACGCTGATTTTTTGATTGCCATATAATTTTTCCGATCTACCTATGTAAGCAGCAGTGCTCTTGAAACCGTCAGCCTGCTGTCTTCGTTACTGTGCAGCCTGCTTTATCGGATGTACCTTATGCAGGTAAAGATTACCCAACATAATTACACTGAAACCACACAAAGAGAAAAGCCAAACAAAAAAAGGGGTTGCAGCCAATCGGCTACAACCCCTTGAATATACTATGGTGCCCGGAGCGAGAATCGAACTCGCACAGTTACAAGAACCGAGGGATTTTAAGTCCCTTGCGTCTACCAGTTCCGCCATCCGGGCTTTTTGCAGTGGTAATTTTACACTGTTAGAAACGATTTGTCAATTAATGTGGTGCGAAAGTAAAGAATGGTTCATAATGGAGCCATTTTTATCAGAAGTTATTCGCTTGCAGGGCTTTTGCCTGTATGTAATTAATTGCCAACTATGCCTGACCTTACCCCGCTGCACCAAAAAAATGCGTAAGTACCTTTTGTTCATCGCCCCCCTGCTGGTGTTCCTAGTCATCGGCCCTGCCGGTTATATCTTCCTGGAAAGCACCAGTTTCCTTGATGGGTTATACCTGACCATAATCACCATCAGTACTGTTGGGTATGGAGATATCGTTCCGACCACCCCGGCTGGTCGTCTGTTTACTGTGCTGCTGATTTTTTCTGGGGTTGGCTATGTTATGTATATGTTCAGCCAGATCACCGAGGCTATGGTTGAAGGGGGGCTCCAACGTTTTGTCGAGAGAAGAAAAATGCATAAAAAAATGACACGACTCCACAATCATTATATTGTCTGCGGATTCGGGAGGATCGGCCAAGAAATCTGTT
>JBATKL010000633.1:0-1567 GCA_049669385.1 Candidatus Electrothrix sp.
TTCTTCCCCTTCTGTTTCGAGAAAGGTGTAACGGTATTCAGCAAAGACTTCCATGTTGTAGGCAATCGGAACGTTTAAGCCAGCGCCAATGTGGAAGCCCAGCTCGTCGTCCAGATCCAGATTGGAAGTGATAGCATTGGAAAAGGCGGAGTTCTTTAAGTTGATATCCGTATCAATGGAGTTGTAGCTCGCACCGAAGAGCATGTAACCTTCCAGTTGCTGCCCTAACGGTCCTAATGGTCCTAACGGCCCTCTGAAGACGGCGGAAAAGCCGATTGAGGTCAGGTCCTGTTCTAAAGTGGAACCGCTACCTTCTATTTCATCACTGAGTTTCGTCACCGCAAGCTCAACGGAAAGTATCTGGTTGACAGGAACTTCCAATTGTCCACCAAATCCCATTTCAGATTCTTCAACATCACCACCGCTTGAATAGGCTCCGTGTATGCCGAGCCGAGAAGCTTGGGCTTGGGCTTGACCTGCCATGCCGACAAGCAGGGCGAGTATTCCGGTGTATACAATCCGTCGTTTCATGTGTAATCTCCTTTCTTCATTGTTGGTTGTCCGTCGATGGAAGCAAAAAGCGGCTCATTACCGCTTCTGTTCAAGCATAGCAGGATAACCACGGCAGCTCAAGAAAAGAACTCTAAAAGAGGGGGGTAGGGTGTTACTTTTTACAAAAGAAGCGCGTGCTGTTGTGCTCCCCATTTTTTCGCCATAAAAAAGGTCGCCCGCAGAAGTTCTGCTGACGACCCTGTCTGTTCGTTCTTGATCCGTCTAAAGAGCCAGCCTTACCAATAAGGCCCCTGATGGGAATATGCTGCCCCGGAGACATCGTACAAGCCGCCTCTGTCAATACAGGCAGTAACAGCCTTGGCCCAGAGTTCTGTCAGGGCTTCATTATGGTGTGGATAGCTCATGCCTACCCAGACTGAGATGTTTTCATGATTATGGCAGGAGGCTGTCCCAGATGCCCCCCAGTAGGCAGTTTCTGATTTTTCCCAAGCGGCAAGGCCCTGTGTGCTCAAGAATAAGGCGCTGAAAAGAACAGTTCCGATGAGAGCTTTTTTTTGCAACATAGTAAATCCTCCTTTATAGTATCCTTTACTATTATAAGGGAGGATGTTGGAAAAGTGAAATTCTTTTTCTGGTCATGTCAGCGTTGCTCGGGTTAAAGTCAGCAAGGAAGGACTGTTCTACATAGCTCTCTGCTGTACCCTAATAATATATTGAAAAAGCAACAGGAAGGGTATAAGCTTGAGAATATTTTTCATTGATTCCTGCTGCTGCGGAGCAGCAGAGTCGTCAATTTAACATTCATCAGGCTCATGCACCTTAAACTCGCCTACAGAAACATCACGGCCTATAAAAAGCGTAGCATTGTCACCCTGCTGCTGACCACGGTCACCACGGCCCTGCTCGTCTTTGCCACTGCCTGGAATGAAGGCTCCCATAGCACGATCCTCAGTAATGCCGTAGAGATTTACCCAGGCTATATCCAAATAACCGGTAAGGGGTTCCGAGAGAATCCCAGCTTTGACAACCTGATCTTTGATGCACAAGCTATCAA
>JBATKL010000634.1:0-5107 GCA_049669385.1 Candidatus Electrothrix sp.
ATGGTGACCCCAAGGGGAATCGAACCCCTGTTTACGGCGTGAGAGGCCGTCGTCCTAACCGCTAGACGATGGGGCCATAAAGTATGAGGAGGTATTTATACTATTCAGCTCCCTTTGTCAATCCTGTTTTTTCACTTTCGTCTCTTTTTTTACAGGGAGCCTGCCAAAGAGTACTGTTGTGTCCCGGAGTTCTGCGGCAAGAGTCTCTGTTATAAAATGGTGAGCGCAGCGCCATTGCCAATTATTCTTTACAGTTCCTGGTTGGTTCATGCGGCAATCGTTGCCGAATCCCAGCACATCCTGCATGGGCAGGATACAGAGAGCAGCCACAGAGGACTGGGCCAAGTAAATCATCTGCTTGTGAAAATGGGCAGCAGCAGTATCTCGGCAATTTGCATAACGCCTAGCTGATACCTTGGCATCGACCGGAACCTGCTCGCTGAGGTACCAGCCCACAGCAGTATCGTTATCATGGGTTCCTGTGTAGACCACACAGTTGCGGGTTATGTTCTGGGGCAGGTAAGCGTTATCTGGATTTCCGTCAAAGGCGAAGAGGAGAATTTTCATGCCAGGAAATCCGAGATTATTTCGTAATTTTTCCACAGCCGGGGTGATGACCCCTAGATCCTCGGCAATAATGGGCAAGTCTCCCAGTTGTTTCTCCATCTCTTGAAAAAAGGAAAGACCGGGCCCTGTCTCCCAAGAACCGTTCAGTGCGGTTTTTTCTTCAGCCGGGACAGACCAGTAGGATTCAAATCCGCGAAAATGATCAATACGAATAATATCCACAGTGGACAGGATGGCTTGCAGGCGTTGTTGCCACCACGCAAAAAGCTTTTCTTGCACAACTCCGGTACTTGCCCAGCGATAGAGAGGGTTTCCCCAGAGCTGCCCTGTTTCGCTAAAATAATCAGGGGGAACACCGGCAACATGGCTTGGCTCTCCGGTTTCGGGCGACAGGGTGAATATTTCCTGGTTGGCCCAGACATCTGCTGAGTCTAATCCTACATAAATAGGCAGATCACCTATAATCTGAATGCCTTTTTCTTGGGCGTAGTCTTGTACATTTCCCCACTGTCTGAAAAAAAGATACTGCTCAAATTGAAAATAGCGAATCTCTTTATGGAGTTCTTTCTCAGCCTCTTGGAGAGCTTTTGACTGGCAGCGACGGATTTTTTTTGGCCATTGCAACCAGCCCTGTTGTTCAAATCGTTGTTTCAGCGCCATGAAAAGGCTGTATTTTTTTAACCAATGGTGTTCATCGATGAGCTTCGTGAAAAAATGATCCTGCTCAGCCGGGGAAGTCTGTTGCTGAAAGATTTGCCAGGCTTTTTTAAGGACCTTTTTTTTCCACGCTGTGGCCTGAGTAAAATCGACAAAATATTCGGAGAAAGTATACGCAGGCAGGTCTTCTTTACTGAGCAGGTCATCCTGGATGAGTTGTTCTGGACTGATAAACAGAGGATTGCCTGCAAAGGCTGAGCTGCTCATGTAGGGTGAGTTGCCGAAGACTTCGTTTGTCGGGCCAAGAGGCAATACCTGCCAGTACCGCTGACCGCTTTGCGCAAGAAAGTCGATAAAGTCAAAGCTGCCAGCGCCGAGATCGCCGATACCAAAGGGGCTTGGCAGGGATGAAATATGGAGAAGAACACCGGAGGCCCTGATCTCCGAGGAAAAACGGTGTTTTTTTTGTGTGGCAGGAAAAGTTTGATCCGAAGTCTCTGGCGAGTTCATGACAAATGGCAGTGGAAAGATTTTTTAAAAGAGTATCTGTATGAAAAAACAGAAGCAAAAACTCTTTGATTGCTTTTTTAGAAAAAATATACTATACAATACCTCCTTATTCATTATAAACTTAGAACAGTAATGTTTTTTTATTTTTCCTCTATTTCAATGACCAGGGGGTTGCAGGCAGGTGCTGGCAAGTATCAAGGAAGACCTTCTTAAGGCGGGAAAGGACGAAGGGTGCATAACCTTTAGCCATCTCAATGAATTATTACCAGACGAAGTAAAAGACCCCGGAGCCATTGAAGCAGTTTTTGATTTTCTCAACGCACATAATATTGAAATTGTCACTGTTGGGGACTCGGGGAAAAAAAGAACGCTTTCCGGTGAGGAGTGGACCGGGAAAGATGAATTTCAGGACGATGACGATCCTGGCTCTGTCTCGGTATCCGAGGAGCACGAGTCGGAAGAGACCACAACCACCTACCTGCGGGAGATGGGTCAGTTTGACCTGTTGACTCCAGAGGAGGAAGCGCATTATTCCAGGGCGATTCGGGAAGGCTTTAACGCGATAATCTGTTCTATCCGGGAGGTTAAATCCATTGTGCCGGAAATTAAGAGTCTGGTGGACAGGATTGATCTTTGGGAACGGCGTGATCCCACCTTAAAGCCCAAGAAGCAGCAGCTCAACTATATGCGCAAATGCGTGGAAAAAGCTGCTTCTAATCACCAGGAACAACGCGAGCTGTTTGAACTTCATACCAGATTAGGTGCCTACAACCGCTCTATTGAGACGGCAAAGGACTGCATGATCCGGGCGAATCTTCGTTTGGTGGTTTCCATTGCCAAGCGATACATGCATCAGGGGCTGACCTTGGCCGATTTGATCCAGGAAGGAAACTTGGGTCTTATGCGGGCTGTGTTCCGTTTCGATTACACCAAGGGCAATAAGTTTTCCACCTATGCCTCTTGGTGGATTAGGCAGGCCATAACTCGGGCGATTTTGGACAAAACCCGAACTATTCGTCTGCCGGTCCATTTCCTGGAACTGCGAAGTCAGTTTTTCAAGGCCTTCTATTCCTTGCTGAAGGAACTGGGCCGCGAACCGACGCCGTCGGAAATTTCCGAGATGACCGATTTGCCTATGGATAAGATCTTGGCAATTCTGGAGGCATCACGGGAGCCGATTTCTTTAGAAACGCCAGTGGGTGATGATGATTCCACCTTGGGTGATTTTCTGGAGAACTCGGAATCCGAGTCGCCGTACGATACTGTGCAGAATCGGGAGTTGGCAGGTCGGGTTACAGAGGTGCTTTCCACCCTAACAGATCGGGAGGAAAAGATCATTCGCCTCCGTTTCGGGATTGGTGAAAAGGCTGAATATACCCTTGAGGAGATTGGTAAAAAGTTCAATGTCTCCCGAGAGCGGATTCGGCAGATTGAGAAAAAAGCTCTTAACCGGTTACGGCACTCTAGCCGTCGGGAAAAATTACGCTACTTTCTCGACTAATCCTGGTCGAACATTTTTGCTGTCGAAAAAGCCTCTTTCTTTGAAAGGGGCTTTTTTGTTTATGTACGTCCTGAGTCTATACACCTAGACGAATACAAGATCGACTCTTTTTTTACTGACAAATAGAGGCGCTACCGGTAGAATAATTCGGTATGAAGCATAAGCTGTCGTTTTGTTGAGCTGGTGTGTTTTTTTGCTTCAGTCGGTATTGTCTCTATACGTCATTCGGGCAATCATTATCCCTCCATCAATATCAAGAAATATCAAGATTAGAATCAGCATGAAAAAACCTGAAATCCCCATTGCCCGGGAAGGGCTTCCCTTTATCCTATTCTGTGCCTTTACCACCCTGATTTGTGCTGTTTTCGGGTATACCATTGTTGCTCTTTTCGGGCTCGTAGCAACATTTTTTGTGACATGGTTTTTTCGTGACCCCTCCCGTATCCTCCCTTCGGACAAGAATGCTGTTATCTGTCCGGCAGACGGCAAGGTGATTGCGGTGAAGGAAATGTTTGATGAGCGCTTTCTTCAGCAGGAGGTTGTCAGGATTTCTATTTTTATGAATGTGTTTAATGTGCATGTTAATAGGGTTCCTTTTGCCGGAACTGTTGAGCGTATCCTGTTTAAACCAGGTAAGTTTTATTCCGCTGATAAACATCAGGCTGCCCTGCATAACGAACATTGTGCCATGATCGTCATAACTGAATCTCAAAAACGATATGCTGCTGTCCAGATTGCTGGACTCATTGCCCGTCGCATTGTCTGTTGGGCCGAGCCGGGTGACCAAATTGCAGGCGGGCAGCGATACGGCTTGATCCGTTTCGGCTCTCGGGTTGACCTCTATCTACCCAAGGGAGCAGAGGTGACTGTCCACGCGGGGCAAAAGGTTCGGGCCGGTGAAACAGTGCTGGGACGGATGTAATCGGATCATTAGAATAAAGGTCAGAAACATGAACGACTCAAGAGGAGAGAGGGAGCGCGACGACGGGATGGACGAGAGAGAGAAGAACGGGCTCTCAGGAGCCTTTATCAACTCCCTGAAACGAAATAACAGGGAAATTCGAGATGACCGGGCAACGGCGATTGCCGAAGATACTCAGCTCGTCTATAAGCGAAGAATAGAAGACCTTGAGATCAGTATAAAGAAGATGCAGCGGGAACAGGAGTACATGCTTGATCTGTCTCCGACCTCAACCCAAAGTTTGATTTTGGCCAGTGATTTTAATTGCGAGGAGTATGTGGCCAAGGATATTGACGTGGGCATCAAGATTCGGAATACCGAGATAACGCTTGAGATCGCTCGCCAGCGTTATGAATATCTATTCGGAGGGAAATAAGCATGGGCATGGGGAGCTACTCGCTCGACAACCGAGCCGCACGATCTGAGACAGAAGGATATTCCTCGCGTTCTATTCGAGAAATTTTTTCGCAACGGAAAATCAACCGGAGTATGAACCCGCACGGCGTCACGTTGCGGGAAGCCAGAGATTCAGAGGAACATCCTGAATCCGTAGCCATTATTCTGGGCCTAGATGTGACCGGCTCAATGGGCTCCATTCCCCATCATTTGGTGAGGGAGGGGCTACCGAAAATTATGGGTAGGATTCTCCAGAGCGGTACCAAAGACCCGCAGCTTATGTTTCTTGCTCTAGGAGACCATGAGTACGATCGAAGTCCCTTGCAGGTCGGGCAGTTTGAATCCAGTGATGAACTGCTGGATAAATGGTTGACCAATGTTTACCTTGAAGGCGGGGGAGGGGGCAATACAGGGGAAAGCTACCTGCTGGCCTGGTATTTTGCCGCTTTTCATACCTCGATTGACTGTTTTGAAAAAAGAAAGAAAAAAGGTTTTCTTTTCACCATCGGCGATGA
>JBATKL010000635.1:0-1590 GCA_049669385.1 Candidatus Electrothrix sp.
CTGCTCTGGAGTCTCGGGATTGTAACCGTATGTGGACGAGGATAATCCGAGCCCGTTCCGGCAAATCGCCCGAGCAGATAAAAAAGGAAAGAACAAGGTAGGTGTTATGCATCCCCATTTTTCATCAATGTTAGCAACGTTATTGGTTGTTATCGGCGGAGTAACCGTCCTTATCATGCTGGAAATGACCGGAAAGGTCCGGGATAGTCCCAGAAGGAAAGGATGGATACTTCTGCACCGCATCCTCGGGTACCTGTTTCTTGTTCTTTTCGCCGCGATGCTGATTTTTATGGTGATTAAGGCGGGTGGTTTTCAGGAGGAACTCCCGGCCCGGGCAATGCTTCATATCATCCTAGCGTTGCTCCTTGTCCCTCTGATTATGATCAAGGTGGTGATTGCCAGGCGACATGCGCAGCTCAGCACGAAGCTGATTATGTTGGGCTTGGCTATTTTTGGGCTTTCATTTGGCCTGACTGGTATAACAGCGGGCTATTATGCACTTCATCGTTCTGATTATAAATATGCGGTCCTCTCTGAGGTGGACGATGAAATTCTGAACGTGGAAATCGGACAGAAAATTACCAATAGAAAATGCAGTAAATGCCATAGTCTTGAGCGGATATACCAAAGTTATAAATCTGATGTCGCCTGGACCCATACCATTCATAAAATGGCAGAACTGGATTACCCCAATATCACGAATTTTGATGTGAAGCAGATTGTCGGCTATCTGGTGCAGCAGCAGCAGAAACGGCAGGGTGAGGAAAAAGACAAGCTCCGTATGGAAATCGGGCGCAGTCTGGTCACCCAGAAATGCAGTGTCTGCCATAATCTGGACAGAATTTTTGGGGCGAAAAAAAATCAACAGGAATGGAGCGAAACCGTCAGCAGGATGACCAATACGAATGGTCAAACTGATTTTCTTTCTGATCAGGAAGCGAAAGATATTATTTATTTCTTAACGCATATCAGACAGGAAAAGCCGCTGCCCGCCCCTGCCCCTGCTCAGGATAAGGGTGGTGGTCAAAAACCTTCGGATCCTCCTGACAAGATGATCAAAGCCCTTGTCGCCCTCAAATGCAGTGCCGGTTGTCATGCCTTGGATAGAGTTTTGCGGGTACATAAGGATGAAAAGCAGTGGCTTGAAACCGTGAACAGCATGGTGGAGATAACAGGCGACCCGAATTTTCTGACTCCACAGGAAAAGAAGGATATTGTGCAGTTTCTCAGTGCCCGTGAACCGACTAAAAGTAAGGATCAGGGAGGCCTTGATCCTGAACAATCAGAGAACATTCATCCTTTGCTTGATAATAAATGTAATGTTTGTCATGACCTGGCACGGATCCAACGGGTAGAGAGAAATAAGGAAGAATGGACGGATATTGTCAACAGCATGGTAGAGAGCACCGGTGATCCTAATTATCTTTCTTCGCAGGAGAAAGGTAAAATAATAGATATCATAAGCACATGGGGCTTGCAGGAACAAAAAGAAGGGGAACCGAAAGAGGAAGAAAAACAAGAAGAATAAGGGTAAGAGGGAATGAGCCGGGGAGCCGAAGCCAGTAGGGGCGGTTCGCGAACCCCCCCGCC
>JBATKL010000636.1:0-1746 GCA_049669385.1 Candidatus Electrothrix sp.
CCCCTGTACCACCACAACAGTTGTCCTTCCGTAAAAATAAGAATATACTGATGGCGTTCATACTATCAGAAAATTACAACATGGTAAACCGCACCAGAGCACTTGGCAACCTGTAAAAAACACAAACAATGCTCACCAAAGAACGCTCACCAAAGAACGCTACATCAACCTGTTCACCGATTACGGGTTTAAAAAGATCTTCGGCGAAGAGCCGAACAAGAACCTGCTACTGGATTTTGCCTTTGACGAAGACAAAGACCAACCTCATCAGGTCAATTCCCAATTCGCCAAACCGTATCCATTGAGATTCCGGTGAAAATTAAATATACTGAGAGCGATGCGATTTTGAGAGGATAAAATAAAAGGTGTTTGGAGGTGAATAATACAATGAATACCCAATCAATATCAGTAGACTTTCCCGCCGATATTCTCCTAGCCTTGAATGAGACGGAAAACGAACTGCGGCAACGCATTCGCCTTGCTCTGGCTGTTCAGCTGTATAAAGCTCAGAAATTGACTGTCGGAAAAGCCGCGCAGATTGCCGGGCTTTCCCGGTTGCAGTTTGAAACCGTCCTGTCAGAAAACGAAATCCCGATATCCAACCTGACAGATGCCGAGGTTATGGATGACATCGCGAAACTCAAGTGAGAAAAACGGTCTTGTTATTGCGGATTCTGGCGCAATATTTTCACTGGCCGTGATTGACCAGCTGGAGATACTCAATGCGCTGTTTGATGACATCTCTATTCCAAGTGCTGTCTGGCAGGAAATTACCCTTGATAAAACAACAGATTATTATATTCAAATCTACCATTTCTTCCGAGACAGAACAAAACTGATCAAAGGACTGAACACCCTGACTCCTCTGATGGACTACGGAGAATCCGAATGTGTGCTCCTCTACAAAGAATCAGAAGCTGATTTCCTCCTGATTGATGATAGAAAGGCTCGTAAAATTGCCGAAAACTTCGGAATACACTGCATTGGCACGCTGGGAATATTATCCGTAGCCCGAAATAAAAACCTTATCCCTGCTCTCAAGCCGCTCTTCGAAATGTTGCTGGCAAACAAACGGTTTTATTCCATCAAGCTGCTCAACTCGCTTTTAGCGAAACACAATGAAGACATGATTGCGAGATGGTAAACCGCACATCAAAGCTCCGGCAATCCGTAAAAAACACAAACAATGCCCACCAAAGAACGCTACATCAACCTGTTCACCGATTACGGGTTTAAAAAACCTTCGGCGAGGAGCCGAACCAGCTTTTTGCTACTGCGGAGATTGCACGTTTTACCCCGGATCAGGTTCGTTCCTACGAAAAGAGCCTCAAGTATTACCGGGATATGAAGAACTCCCTTGATACAGCTTTTGATGAGGGGAAGGAAGAAGGAGAACAGAAAAAAGAACGCGAGATTGTAATCAACGGGCTGAGGCAAGGACTTGATTTTTAAATAATCGCTG
Source organism: Candidatus Electrothrix sp. (assembly GCA_049669385.1). Taxonomy (GTDB): domain Bacteria; phylum Desulfobacterota; class Desulfobulbia; order Desulfobulbales; family Desulfobulbaceae; genus Electrothrix. Next base: position 1,463 of record JBATKL010000636.1, read on the forward strand.
CTTTGACAGGCTTGTCGATAGAAGTGATTGAGGAAATTGCACAGGAGATTCATAAAGATAAACCATAAGAATGCTCTTTGGTTATATGGCTATTCAATTTTTGAACGAATATTATGGAGCTTAGCTATGAAAAAAGAATATGATTTATCAAAAATGAAGAAGCGTAAAAATCCTTTTGCCAAACAACTCAAGAAACAGGTTACTCTTAGAATAGGAGTAGATATTCTTGACGAGCAGATAAAAAAGGACAAACAGAACGAATTCTGCGGCATGTGGAAAGACCG
>JBATKL010000637.1:0-4385 GCA_049669385.1 Candidatus Electrothrix sp.
ATTTTGAACCTGCATATCGCCTTAGAGTAGAAAACTACAGGATCTTGTTTGACGTGTCAGAGACTACTATTGAGATCGGTCGGGTTCTGCATCGAAAAGACAGCTATAAGTAGAAATTGCTGTTTTCCTCCACACAACAAAGCTTGATACCCTACAGCTTGGGAATATTGCTTCCGCACAAGGGCGATCACAAGGATCGCTCCTCCCTGCGTACAACCCAACAAAAAAGGAGAACATCCCATGAACAGAACCGTCCGGCTCATAGCCGCACTCTGCACCCTCACCCTTTGCTTTTCCCTTGCCTCTTGTGGCTCCGACAGAAAAAAGACCATCAAGGTGGGCCTAAACGTCCCCATGACCGGTGACATCCCCAAGGTCGGTGAGGGCAGCAAATATGCCGCTGAAATGTGGCTGGAGGATATTCAAAAGGCCGGAGGCATTGAGGTCGGCGGCACAAAATACGCGGTGGAACTTATCATCGAAGATAATGAATCCAAGGCCGAATCTGCGGTCAAGGCCAACACCAAGCTGATCACCCAAAACGACGCCCTGATTATCATCGGCCCGCAATCCTCCAAACAGGCCATCCCGGCTGGCGACGTGGCCAATAACTACGAAACCCCAATGATCAGCCCCTGGTCCACCAACCCAGACACCACCGCAAATCGCCCCTATGTCTTCCGGGGTTGCTTCCTTGATCCCTTCCAGGGACCGGTGCTGGCTAACTTCATCACAGATGAGTTTAAGTTCACCAAGGCAGCTGTGCTCTACGACGTGGCCAGCGATTACCCCAAGGGGTTAGCTGAGTTTTTTAAAAAATCTTGGGAAGAAAAACACGGCGAAGATTCAGTGGTCGCCTATGAGAGCTTCACCACCAAGGATGCCGATTTCAGCTCCCAGCTGACCAAGATCATCCGTTCCGGCGCTGAAGTGCTCTTCACCCCGCAGTATTATAACGAGGTTGCCCTGATCGTGCAGCAGGCCAAGGATCTGGGCTGGCAAGGTCCGATTGTGGGCAGCGACAGCTGGGGTTCCGCCGAGACCATTGAACTCTGCGGCGAAGCCTGTTACGGCCAGTTCTTCAGCACCCATTATGCAGCCGCCGGTGCAAAAGGTGCGACCAAGGATTTTATTGATCGTTACAAGGCCAGGTATGGTTATGTGCCTGATGACGTAGCTGCTCTGACCTGGGATGCTCTGGGACTGGCTAAGGCCGCTATCGAAGGTGCTGGAGAACTTACTGGCCGGGCAAAACAAGATCGTAAGGCAGTGCGTGATGCCCTGGCTAACGTGAAGGATTTCCAAGGGATTACCGGCAAGATGACCTTTACCGAAGAAGGGGATCCCATAAAATGCGCCGTGATTGTTAAAATCAGCGACAAGGGCGAGTACGAATTTTACAAGTCAATTTGTCCCGAATAATTTGAGCGCATATCAATAAAATTGTAGAGGCAGGCCTGTGTGTCTGCCCAGCATAAAAGGGCGAACACATAGGTTCGCCCCTTATATTATGATGTTATCGTTTTTGCAGCTACTGTAGGGGGTAATTCATGAATTATCCGTACATATACGGGCAAACACACAGGCTTATCCCTACAAGACAGCCGAATTTCAAGCCACTTCAAATTGCACCTTGCCTTTGCTCCCGTCGTCAGCAGCAACATGGAAAGAATGCCCTCCGGCAGAAAGATCCCATGTGAACTGCGCACTGCATTGATCGTAAAAAGTTGTCGTACCGATCGCCCCACCGTCAAATCCCCACTTTATTTTATGAGGCCCTCCGGCAGACGTCATACTGAAACTTACCGTAACATACGCTGAAGAAACCAGACCGTCTGATTCAGCAACAGGGTATGTGCCGCCTTCAACCGGGTAAACTATTTTTATGGATGATTGACTCATAATATGCCTCCTGAAGAAAGAACTCTGAAAAAGTATAAACGCCCCTCCTTTCTTCTTTTGACTGTAGTTTACCATAAATCTCCACATATTCTCAATATGAAGAGCTGACAAGCTCCTTATTCCGGCAGGACGGTAAAGTTGGCTAATGTAATGCGCAACAGGATAGAGTAAAATGGAAGAGTGTCTATAAAAAACGATTATCTTCCAACGAGAGGTCCTGATGTCTTTTCTCTATGATGCGCTTTCTTCTTCCTGGAATTTGCTCAATCAATCCGCTGTCTACATGCTGTTCGGCCTGCTGATCGGCGGGCTGCTTAAAGAGTATCTTTCCCCCACCTATGTGGCAAACCACCTGGGTTCTGGGCGCTTCAGCTCTGTGTTTAAGGCGGCCCTCCTTGGTATTCCTATCCCGCTTTGTTCCTGCGGTGTGCTACCCGCAGCGGCCACCCTGAAAAAACAAGGGGCCAATAACGGGGCTGTGACAGCTTTTTTGATCTCCACCCCAGAATCCGGGGTGGATTCCATTTCCATTACCTGGGCCCTGCTTGATCCGATCATGACCATTGCCCGCCCGGTTTCCGCGTTTATTTCCGCTGCCGTTGCTGGTATAGCTGAGAATCTTTTTTCTTTTTCCGGCCCGACTGTTTCGCCGAATCTGAAGGAACAAAATAATGCTCCGACACAAGAGGCGAGTTCCTGCGGTTGTTGTTGCAGCGGAGAGCAGCAGCAAAAAGGCCTCTTAAAAAAAGGGCCTGCAACAACGAAGGGCTTTCTGAAAAGATTCCCTGGAAAACTCAAGGCAGGTATCAAATATGCAATCTTTGATATCTGGGAAGAGCTGGCTGGCTGGTTTATCGTCGGCATTCTGCTGGCGGGAGTTATTACGGTGCTCCTGCCGGATGCCTTTATCACCGCTTATCTTGGTGGCGGTCTCAGCTCCATGCTCCTGATGCTGCTTATCGGCATCCCGCTCTATATCTGCGCCACCGCCTCCACCCCTATTGCTGCGGCCTTTATCATGAAAGGGGTCAGTCCGGGGGCTGCCTTGGTCTTCCTGCTGGTCGGTCCGGCCACCAATGTCACCTCCCTGTCTGTGCTAGTCGGTCTTTTAGGAAAGCGGGCCACTGCGCTCTATCTCACCTCTATCGCGGTTGTCAGTGTACTCTGCGGCTTGGTCGTGGATGTCGTGTACAGCATGCTCGGCATTTCCGTTATTGCTACTGTGGCAAAACATGGCAAGATGTTGCCTGAGCAGCTGACTGTGGCCGCCAGTATCGTCCTTCTTGTTTTCTCGATTCGCCCGATAAAAAAGAGCCTTCAGCAACGCTTTGGCAAAAAGAAGCAGGGCTGCTGCTCAACAGATGCCAGCTCCTGCGCCTGCGATAAGGAGGTGTAGAACGGATACCTTTCTTTTTCGGCTCGGAAGCCCTTTCTACTTTTATTATGTTTGAGCCATCTTCGTCTGTTTCCAACTTGACAGAGCCTGAAACCACAAGGGATAATAGCCTCATTACGGAAAAGCCAAGGTGAGAAAAATTGGTTGGACAATTCTACAAAGGGGGAGAATATGAAGAAGAAGACGGCGTTTATCACCGAGTTTTTAAAAATGGAAGCAGCCGGGGGGATTCTCCTGATGCTTGCTGCTGCCGTGGCTGTTGTCAGCGCCAATGTTTCCGGCTTGAGTAGCCTCTATGAAGCCTTGCTGCATCTCTATCCGTTTTCCTGGATACCTGGCATTAAGGCTTCTGGCCTGAATCTTTCTTTGCACCATATTATTAATGACGGCCTGATGGCGATCTTTTTCTTTTTGGTGGGCCTAGAGTTAAAACGGGAAATGCTGGAAGGCGAGCTTTCGAACAGGCAAAACATTATGCTCCCGGTGATCGGGGCAGTGGGCGGAATGCTGCTCCCGGCAGTCATCTACACAGTCTTGAATATCGGGGATGCTACGGCAATGCGGGGTTGGGCTATTCCCACAGCAACAGATATCGCCTTTGCCTTGGCTGTGCTAACCCTGTTAGGTTCGAGGATACCGAACTCTTTGAAAGTCTTTCTTACTTCACTGGCAATTTTTGATGATCTCGGGGCGGTTTTGATTATCGCCTTTTTTTATACCAGTGAAATCTTTGCCGTGCCGCTGGCAGTGGTTGCCGGTTGCGTGGTCGTGCTGGCTGTGCTTAATCGCATGCAGGTACTTGCCAAGGCCCCTTATTTACTGGTTGGTGCAATCATGTGGCTTGCCACCCTGAAATCCGGGGTCCATGCCACCCTTGCCGGTGTGCTCCTGGCCATGTTCATCCCGCTTTCCTCTGCAAAGAACCCGGAAGTATCTCCGTTGAAGAGCCTTGAGCACAGTCTGCACTCGGTTGTTGCCTATTTCATTCTCCCTGTCTTCGCCTTTGCCAATTCCGGCCTGAATCTGACAGGAGTGGGCATGGATCAGGTGCTGCATGCAGTACCGCTGGGTATCGCTCTCGGTTTGA
>JBATKL010000638.1:0-1570 GCA_049669385.1 Candidatus Electrothrix sp.
GGGCTGCAATGCCTATTTCATTAATGTTCTGTTTGCAGACAATACGGCCCAGCGGGGAACAGCTCTGGTCAGCGACGGCACCTCCAATTCTCGACTTGTCTACACCACTATGGTCGGCAACAGCTCCAATGATATCGGCGCATCCCTATATCAGGGCACCTATACTTCACCGCAAGCTGATGGACAACCTGTGAAAGGCAATGAACCGCATCTCTACGACTCTGTCGTGTTGGGCAACACTTCAGCTGCATCTCCCTCCTCCATTGACAGCTGGAATGATTCTTCGTTGAGCTGGGACGATGATTCTACTGTGGAGGAGACTGACGGCACCTTGACGACCACAGATTATCTGGATGAAGATTTTGTCTCATTGGACGAATCTGCTGGCTGGAACCCAGACCGGGATACCAGTAGTGAACTCAGTAATTGGACCACGCTTTTTGCAAGTGACACCGAGAGTGACAGGACGTACTCTACCCCTGATTATCAGACTACACCGAATGGTAGCAATAGCAGCAGCATAATTTATGTAAAAAGCGGTGCATCAGGGAGCAATAATGGTACCAGCTGGGCAAACGCCTACCGAACGCTGACAGCGGCCCTCAATGAGGCATCAGGTTCCTCCGGGCAGGAGATTTGGGTCGCAGCCGGAACCTATTACCCAACCACCGGCACAGATCGGACCCAAACCTTTACAATGAAGAAGGGTGTTGCCGTGTACGGCGGTTTTCAGGGGACAGAGACTTTACTCAGCCAAAGGAATTCCAGCACCTATCTCACCATTCTGAGTGGAGATATCGGCATGGCTGATGATCCGACAGATAATTCCTATCATGTGCTTTATGGAGCCTCTGGTGCTACGATAGACGGTTTTGTCATCCAGGACGGCTATGCTGACGGCGAGCTGTACCACGGACGCGGCGGCGGTATGTTGATCTATGTGGAAAAGGCAACAGCCGCCAATGGTGAGGGTGCCTCCCCGACCATCAGCAACTGCACCTTTCAGGAAAATTACGCCATTGAGGGTGGAGCCATTGCCAGCTATAACTATTCTTCCCCAACCATCAGCAATACGGATTTCAGCAACAACAGTGCAGAGCGGGGAGGTGCAATTCTGTTCCGGGTGGGCGGAGATCCGACCATCTCCAGTAGCAATTTTACAGGGAATTCTGCCACAGATCGGGGCGGGGCAGTGTTTGTCGATTACGGCACCAACCCGGTGTTCACTGGCAACACCTTTACCACCAACTCCAGCGGGGGGAATGGCGGAGCTATCTATGCGGATGATAAGGCCTCACAGCTCGGCTCAACCACTCTCCGTTTTACCAGTGATCAATTCACAGGCAATACAGCCGGAATGCGGGGCGGGGCTTTTGCCGTGTACAATAACAGTACCAGCGTGAGTGGCGAAAACTTGACCATTACTGGCAACACTGCCGTAACAAGCGGCGGCGGAGTTGCTGTGGATCAGAGCCAGGATGACCTGCCAATCGATACCTATCCAGCTTGGGAGTGTACAGGGTGTACCGCCTCGGGGAATACCCCTGCCTCCCTCTATACCACCCCGGAC
>JBATKL010000639.1:0-1557 GCA_049669385.1 Candidatus Electrothrix sp.
CATGCGGGCGGTTGAGAGATATATCATGTCGGTTCGTGTCGTATCATAATAGATTTTCGTCATTTTTTAAAACTAAAACGCGTAGCGTGAGTCAACAAGCGAGCCAGTATCTGAAAGGCCTAACCCAGGCCAGGAAGAAAAATATGGAGCGAATGGCCGAAAAAATACCGGAATCCAATGATCAGGCGCTGCAACATTTTATTTCCTGTTCGCCTTGGGATGAACGTCCTGTTGTTGACCAGATTGCTCAAGATGCAAATACTCTATTCGAAAATCACCATGATACAGGCCTTTATATAGACGAAACAGGTTACGTGAAAAAGGGTATCAAGTCAGTTGGTGTTAGCCGGCAATGGATTGGCCAATTGGGCAAAATCGACAACAGTCAGTGTGGTGTTTTTACCGCTTTGGGTTGTAGGAACCGTGTCACCCCTGTTGATTTCCGGCTGTATCTGCCCAAGGTTTGGACAGACGACAAGGAACGTTGTCTAGCTGCCGGGATTCCTGAAGAGAAAATTGTTTTCAAACGCAAACATGACTTGGCTCTTGAAATGGTAGCTCATGCACGCTCTCTTGGCACACATTTTAACTGGGTTGGCTGTGACGGTTTGTATGGTGAAGATCCTGATTTCCTTCGATCCTTGGATGACATGGGAGAGGTGTTCCTTGCAGATGTGCATAAAGATCAACGTATTTACCCGATCAATCCTGATCCTGTTGTTCCGTCGCCACAAAACAAAAGAGGGAGAAAACCATCTTTGCTCAAAGCACAAACGGCAGCAGTTAGAGTTGACAAGTGGGTTGCGGAGCAAGCGAAAGATGACTGGCAGCGTCTGGCTCTACGAAAATCGACCAAAGGCAAGTTGATTGTTGACGTTTTACATAAACTGGTTTGGCTCTGGGATGGCAAAGAGAACAAGCCCCACCTGTGGCATCTCATTGTCCGGCGTGAATTGAAATCACCCAAAAAATTGAAATATAGCCTGAGTAATGCCACGCTCGACACGTCGACAGACCGATTAGCCTATATGCAGGCTCAGCGGTTCTGGATCGAACGGTCATTTCAGGATGCAAAAAATCAGTGCGGCATGTCCGACTATCAGGTTCGTAGTTGGAGAAGTTGGCATCACCATATGGCTATGGTATTGCTTGTTATGCTCTTTTTCCTTGAAGAACGGCTACTCCACAAGGAGGATTGCCAACTGTTGAGTTGTGGTGATATTATCGTATTGCTATGTCATTACCTTCCTCGTCGGGATATTTCAGAAGAGGAGATCTTTCGACAAATGCAAGTAAGGCACGAAAAAAGGCAGTCATCTATTGATTGGAGTTACAAAAAACAACATGCAGAAGACCTTTTACAGGCTGCTGGCTAATGTGACAAAGTAGAATTAAGGGTCAGCCGTTTTCTTTTAAACATCGCTGAAAATGCATTTCCGATTTCCCAAGGAATGCAACCTGGACCGATAAGTGTGTTTCCTCTGGTTAATTCAACAATCCTCGCTCGTTCAGGTTCATCTGTAATAACGGCGATCAATGCGCAAGTATCAACTACAA
>JBATKL010000640.1:0-2328 GCA_049669385.1 Candidatus Electrothrix sp.
CCGCCGGGGCAGGCAGAATACCTTGATATGCTGCGGGCACTGTCCCGTCTTGCCCCTGGTGATTTTAAGGAACAAAAAAATCTGCTTGCAACAGTGGCTGAATATGCCTTGAAAAAATACGTTGATCTGGATGAAGATTAAGGGGCCTAACCCATGATTCCTCCTGATCGCCCCTTTCGCCGCCCGGCACGGTCTCGGGCTGACCTGCTCTATTTGCTGGCCCAGCATGCTTCAGCTCGCCATGCTGAATTGGCTGATCTTGTCGGTTTTGAACCGGCTCAGAGAGAGCTGCCAGCTAAAAAACAGCGGCCTTTTCCTGAAACAGACGGGCAAGCCGGAGCAACAGAACCAACGCCTCCGTCGATAGGGTCTACCAAGAAACCCAAGGCTCGTTTTTTTCTGGTCAGGGAACGGGAGGCCATTGCTTCGAAAGATCGGCATCTGGAACGCCCCCTGGATGCAGATACCGGGCGTTCGCTTGCTGAACGGGAACAAACCGGGATTACCCTGGGAAGTCCACCAATCCCTGCGGACCTTGCCCCTTGGAAACGGCTTTGGCCCTTTTTACGCCTTGTCCTTGGTCAGGCGCAGTATGGTCGCACGTTGGATCTCCGGCGTTTGATCAAGTGTATTTCTCAGGGGGAAGTCCTCCGAGTTCTCCCCAAAATTCCCCGTCGTTCCTGGAGTACAAGCTGCCAGCTGATTCTTGATCGTGATCTTCGCCTGTTGCCCTTTTGGCAGGATTTTATTGCCCTGGTGGACAGGCTGTCGTCCTTTCGCGGCAGTGCCGGGATGGAAATTCTTGTCTTTGAACAGGGGCCAAACGGTCCCTGCCGACCCTATGAGCCGGGCCGCCGCAGGCCCTTGCATTCGTATCGTCGTCCTCTTGCCGGAACCCCGATCTTGGTGCTGGGAGATCTCGGGCTCCTGCCCGGAGGACAAAAAAAGGCCTGGATGAGCTTTGGCAGGCAGTTGCGGTCAGCCGGCCTGGAGCCGGTTGCCTTGGTTCCCTGTCCTGAACGCTACTGGTCGCGGCGGACAGCCCGCCTGTTCAGCATGTATGTCTGGGATATTGAACGGCGTTTGCCTGCCAAACCCATGCAGAGGATGCGGAAAAAGGGAGGGAGCGGAGAAGAAGCCGAGGCCCTGGTTGATCAGCTGCTTGATCTGTTGGCCCCTGCAACACATCTGGAACCGGCCCTGATTCGTGCTGTCCGCTGTCTCCTGTCTTCAGAGCCTATGGATGTGGGTTGTGAAATTGCGGCCTGGCTGCATCAGGATGTCTACCCAACCCCGCTGGGTGCTCTGTGGAATCCAGAAGCCATGCAGCGACGGCGAGAAAATTTTCGTGCCCTGTCAAATGGAAAAAAGGAAGCTGTCAGAAAGCTGATACAGGCTGTGCATAGCTATCTACCAGAGTCGGAGCAGGCTACTGAAGAATTGATTCTGGCAGAACTGGAAGGCAAGCCTGAGCTGGATGAACAGGCCCGACGATTTTTTTGGGACTTGTTCGCCACCGTGGATGAGTCAGGAGGTTTTGCTCGCCTTGCTCAGCTTGAATCCTGGATTCGGCGAAAACAGGGTGATATGCACAGCAGTATATGGGGTTCCTCGCTTGCTGATCCCCTGACTGCGGTGGTTGCCCGCATGGCCGGTAACAGGCTGGAAGCTGGGCAGGATTTGGAACTCCCTGAAGGGTTTGATTATAAACGAGTTCTCTGGGCTTTACAGGGAGCTGGACAAGAAAAACGGTATCGGCTGATGCAACGGCTTGAACCCTTGGAACTTGAACCGGACAGCGGGCCTGCGCAGGGTAGCCCGCTTGGTGTTTTGCATCTGGACAGCATGCAGTTTCAGTGGCAGCATGAGGATGAGCAGGGCAGGAGAGGCGAGCTGCATCTTCGCAATACAGAGCATCTCGACCCGATTTCGGTGCCGGAGTCCGGGCAGTTGCATATTCAGGGTTCGCGTGAACGCTTGACCGTTGAGGGGATCACTCTGCCCAAATGGGCAAAGAGTATTCGTCGTGATCCAAAGGGGTTGGGGCTTTGTTTGTCTTCGGGGAGCGATACTGCGGATCTCTACTGGTTGCCGCCGCAGGAATATCCCTTGCGGGATAAGCAAGGTGGTTCGTTGGGGAGCTTTGCTGTCACCAAGGGTTGCTGGATGCGAGAGGATGAGTTTGAGGAAATCCAAACACAAGGCTTTCGTCAACCTTCATGGGCAGAACATATCGGCGAAGATCAATACGGCCTGTACGCAGATTTGGTTTTCAAAGGCGTGACCCAACGGTTTCGTTGGGTTCAGCCGGGGCGTTTTATGATGGGT
>JBATKL010000641.1:0-2209 GCA_049669385.1 Candidatus Electrothrix sp.
GTTCAGACGTTGTCAACGTATACAAAAAAAACATACAAAAATAGAGGGAAAATTGTGAGTGCATTTATTGACAGCAGAAAAACTAAACCGATCATCATGCTCGTTGCACTAGCCGCACTGTTGACCACTCCGGCGTATGCGGAAGACAATGGATTGGGAGAGGGAAACATTTCAGAAAACCTTTTGTCTCTGGAGAAGAGTCCGTTGTCGGAGCAAGAGAAGAGCGTTTCCCAAGCCCCCAGCACATGGTCAGCCTCGTTGTCATTAGGGGCTTCTATGGCTTCTGGTAATACAAATAACTTTAATTCAAATGTTAATTTTTCCGGAACAAAGCTAATAGGTCGAGATAAGATTATGTTGATGCTTGAAGGCTCTTACGGGGAAGCACGTTCTTACGGAGAAGCGGAGAATGCCGTTGTTGATCAGCAGGCCATGGCGTTTACCATGTATGAAAAAAGGATCGACCGTTATATCGCCTACCCTTTCATAGAGCTGAAACATGATAAAATGAATGAAATTGAACTTCGCATAATGACAGGATTCGGCGGCGGTTATTATTTTATCGAAAATGAACAGACAGAATTCTCTATAGTCACCGGCCCGGCATATATCCGTGAAGATCTGACAACCGACGAATCAGATGAATATGGTGTTTTTTTTATTGGCCTTTTGCATAAACTGGCATTATCAGAGACCTTCAGGATTTCGGAATCCGTCGATTTCTTACCGAAAATGAAAGATACAAGTGATTATCGTCTGAAAATGAGAGCCGATATTGAAACTGATATCTGGTCAAATATCAGTTTGAAATTCACTGTTAAAGACGAGTATGACTCAGAGCCGCCGGACGGTTTGGATGAGAATAATCTGTCTCTTTCAACCTCTTTGGTTTTTACATTATAACAATAGCGGCTATTCACGGACTGTTCACGTAGGGTAAAATAGAATTCTTTTACAACTCAAGAGGAAGACGTTATGAATGCAAAGATGATGGAAGCCGGAGCTAAAATGATGGCGACATCCGCTGCAAAAGCCGGCGGCGCAGGAATGGCAGCAGCACCCGCTGCAAAAGCCGGAAGCGCAGGAATGGCGGCAGCAGCACCTGCTGCAAAAGCCGGAGGGGTTGCATCGGCCTCGGGATTAACAGCAGGTAAGCTTTTAGCAGCCACCAAGGCAGCGGTCGTTACACCGATGTTCGGCGTTGTTGCAATCGGTAGTATTATCGCGTTTGAGTGGTGGAAGGGTTCCAGAGATGCTCGAAAATTTTCCTCGGCAGAATAGCCTCTGGCCATAAAGAAAAAAAGCAACCCGTTCAAACCCCTTTTTCAGTTTTTTTTACAAGGAGCAAACAAAATGGTCGAAAAAAAAACAACAACAGCTGCTAGCCAAACAGCGGCTAAGAGCGAACAACCTCAGGAAGATGCTCAGGAAACATGCGGAATAAACAATGAATGCTGTAGCGGTCCGAGCGACGAAAATGGAGTAACTCCGTGCAGTATTATAAAGAAACATATTCTCGTTTCCATGGGCATGGGACTGATTCCGCTTCCTATGTTGGATATCGTTGCGATAACCGGCGTTCAGCTGAACATGCTGAGACGGCTTGCAAAAGTATATGAAGTCCCTTTTAACGAGCATAAGGTGAAAAGTACGCTCAGTGCTCTGGTGGGCGGCGGTGTGACTGCGCCTATAGCCGGTACCTTACTCAGTCTCACAAAAGTGATTCCAGTGGTAGGGCAGTTTATCGGCCTTGTCAGTATGCCTGTTACCGCTGGCGCGACTACATTTGCTGTCGGCAAGGTGTTTAACCAACATTTTGCGTCAGGAGGCACTTTTCTTACCTTTGATCCGGAAAAGGTACGAGCATACTATGCTAGTATGTTTGAAGAAGGAAAAAATGTTGCCGCTGGCATGAAGAACCAGAGTTGATCAGCCCTGACAGAGAACACCGATATGAACAGCATCTGTGTTTTTTCCGCTGCAACCTAGCAGACACAGATGCTTTTTTTAACTATTTGATTGTCAGGAGATATTTTTCGAATTTGTTCGAGAGTAATCCTGAATATTGAAATAATATTTTGAAGTAACATTTCTATTCCTGCTGAGAGGTAATTATGCATGCGGCTATTACGGGTTACGTTTATCTGCTCCTGTGCCTGTTGGTGGGCCTGATAGGAATAAACCGTAAATTTGGATTCTGGGGATATTT
>JBATKL010000642.1:0-3996 GCA_049669385.1 Candidatus Electrothrix sp.
CTACCGCTGATATGAATGATAAAGCTCTGTCTGCCCGCAAGGTTTTCGTGCAAGAGGCGGTCAAACTGTCTAACCGGTGACGAGGGTTTGAAAAAACGTATAAAGTCAATGTCAACAGTTATACGGTACGCAAATATCCCCAAAAGAACAACTCCTGCGCTCACGGCAATCAGGGTCTGCCGTCTGTAGAAACGGATAAGCAGCAGAATTATATGGCTCAGGCTGTTGAACAGAGCATTGACACGTCTTGAGACCGGCCCGCTGGCTTCCCCGACCTGTTTTGGCCCGAAATATCGAAGATAGACAGGTGCCGTTAAAAAGGTAATCAGCGGATTGGCGAATAAACCGAAGGCGCATATCATACCAAATTGCCGCAAGAGGACAATTTCATTGAGCGCAATGGCCAAAAACCCCAAAAAGGTGGTCAGGGCGGTGAGAACAAGAGGCAGGCTGCTCTGCTCTATCATAAAAAGGATGGCCTTGTGGCGGCTCCCGGTCTCCTGGAGGCCTGTCAAATATTTTGCAAAAATATGCGTATCTTCTGTCGAACCGAGGGCAATGAGTAAGGCCGGGATAATAACCGTGAAAGCGTTTAAGGGAAGTTGAAACAAACCCATAAAACCTAATGTCCAGAGTACGCTCAGGCCGGAGGTGATCAGGATGAATCCCACCAGACTGAACGATCGCCATATCAAGACGGAAATCAAGCTGAACAGGAAAAAAGCCAAAGGAATAACCCTCCTTTGGTCCCTGGTCTGGGCCTCACGCAACATCCGTGCTATATAAGGGGGACCGAACTGAAAGATCTCTTCCACATAGGGAGCAACTTCGGCCATAGCCTCATCCACACCTGTTGAGAACGTTTTGTCCTTACCGGAACTGCCAGGGGGAGGAGGGGTGCTTGAGGCATCTAAAAACAGGTTGAAGGCCATCACAGAACCGTCACTGGATACCAGATTTTTCACTGCCAGAGGATTCCGCAATGCATCAGCCTTGATTTTGTCCGCCTCTTCCTGCGTCTTCGGAATCGAAGAAATAAAGGGCGATGTGTACAGCACATCCTCTTTGCCTTGCAGATTGGCCATGGAAAACAGGCTCTCCACTCGTTCAACACGCGGCAGCCTTGCAAATGCCCTGTGCAATGCATCCAGACGTTGCAGCTTATCCAAGGTAAAGAGCTGCTTGTCTTTAACAAAAACGACCGTGATTCTGTTTGAACCAAAGGTTTCTACTGTCTCTTCGTACAGTATTTTAGCCGGATCATCCTTGCTCCAGAGCATCCGAGCGGACATTTCCTTGGTTACTGTAGAGATAAAGCAGCTGAAAAAAACAGTCATGCCGAGCAATATAAAAAGAACGCTCTTGGGATGCCCCAGGCTCCATAACATGCATGCCTGTACCCGAAATTTTTTATCAGGAAACCTATTTTTCTGCATAAAAAATCTTATAGTTCCACAAGGCTTTTTTCAGGCTAAGAAACTGGTTGCACGTTGCAACGATGTTTTGTTGTTCAATATGACCTCTTTTTCTGAGGATCCTCTCCCATAAATGCACGATGAACCCTGGAAAAGACACGATAAATAACAGCCTTGATGACCTGTAAATACGTGAGGTAACATCCTGTTCCTTAATATTGATGAAATCAAGCTCGTTGAGGCTGTCATCAAACAGGGTGTCACGTTCCAAGGCCTCTACTCCCCATCCGCTGAAGCTTCTCTTCAGCAATGCCGACTCTCTTTTGCTCAGAGGATACTTTGCCTGAAAGCCGTCCGCAACGATAAGCCTGCCTCCCTTTTTTAAGACGCGATATGCCTCCTGAAGAAAGTCTTTTTTATTCTGGGCATGACACACACTTTCAATCGCCCATATGACATCAAAAGAGGCCTCTGGGTATGGCATCTCTGTGTAATCAGCCACAAGAAATGTTGTCAAATCCTGAACGTTATGTAACGAAGCATAGTGCAAAGCATGCTGCACCTGTTGACTGCTGAGGGTAATCCCGGTGACATGGCATCCATACTGCTTGGCAAGAAAGATGGCACTCCCTCCGACACCGCATCCTGCGTCCAGCACATGATCCGTGGAAGTAATCGCCACCTGTTCGGCCAGTGCCTTGTTCTCATTGATCAGCGCGTCTCGTAGCCTTGTTGTCTCCTCATCCCAGAACCCCATATGCATAGCCATACAGCGGTCAAGATGCCAGACGCGCTTATAGTCTTTATGGCAAGATTCATAATAGGACTCGACGTTTTTGGAATTCATCATCGCCGGGATACGCATTTATTTTTTTCGATTCACCAACACCATCAGGGCTGGAGCAATGAAATAGTCCGCCAACAGAGCAGTAATAATGGTAAATCCTGTGAGCCAACCAAAGTTAACTAGGTTGTTCATAGAGGCAAACATAAAGACGAAAAAACCAAGGGACAGAACACAGGTGGTAATCAGCATGGCCCGGCCTGTACTGTGGAGGGTTTCCATGACGGCCTGCTTGGCATCACCGCTTTGCTCAAAATAACGGCGAAAGTTATGCATAAAATGGATCGTATCATCCACAGCCAAACCAATAGAGATACTGCCCACCAGCATGGTGAACAGGTCCAGGGGTACTTGGAACCACCCCATGATCCCGAGCGTCAGAAAGATAGGAAAGAGGTTGGGGATCATACTCAGCATGCCGGTACGCAGCTTGCCGATCAGCAGTATCATCAGCGCGGTGATGACGACAAGAGCAATGGCGTAACTCTTGGCCATACTGCGGATAACTCGGGCCATAGTTTGAAAGATGATGGAGGTCATACCGGTGGTGGTAATTTCCAGCTCAGGAAAATTCTGCTGAAAATGCTCGTTCACTGTCTGGATAAAATCGGTATAGGCCACAGCATCCTGGAAGGGCACCTTGATGGTGAACCGGGCCTTGGAGAACTGGCTATCTGTCACATCTTCCAGGTCATCGGAACCGCTGTTTTCAAAGAGGAGAAACTCCTGGGGAATCAGATCGGGATTATCAGGAATCGCATAGAATTCCGGTCGATTTTCATTCAGGGCCTGATGGATTTCCTTCAGGATGGTGGTGATGCTCCAGGCCTTGCCCGCAAAGATCTTCCCTTTGTGCAACTGCTCCACGTACCCGACCGAGTTGTCTATTCGTTGGAGGAGCTCCGGGTCATACAGTCCGTTAACCTTACCCGTGTCCAGAATAATTTCCAAGGCGATTGAGCCCCGCATTTCCTCGTCAATGGTTTCCGAGGCAATACGAATGGGAGAGTCTTGCTTGTACCAGCGAACAACATCATGGGAAAACTTGATCCGGGTAATACCGGCGATAGACACGATAAAAATCAGGGCTGTGATGACCAGGATTGCCTTGGGATTTCCTGTCGCAACATGCCCGATTGTGGACAACAAATTATCGAGCCGAGAAGTGGTCTGTTGAGCAGTCTTTTCCTTCCGCTCTTTCAAAGGAATCAGAGCAAGAAGAGAAGGCAGGAGAACAAGGGTGTAGAACAGAGCCAGCATAACCCCGGCAGCAGCATAAATACCCAGATCGGCAATAGGTGCCACATCCGCAGTGGAAAAGGAGAGCAAACCACCAGCCGTGGTCAGCGAGGTCATGAGCACAGCAAGCCCAGAATGCCCGACTGCATACTCTACAGCCTCGGCTTTATCACCCTTATTTTTGCGGAAGCGGTGAAAGAAAATTGCCAGGATGTGGACCGAGTCACCCACCCCGACAGCCATCAGGAAAGAGGGTAAAATTTGGGTAGGCAGCTTGATCGCCGTACCAAAGATGGCCATCAGGGCCAAGGTGGAGAGGAGCGAGAACGCGACCACGAGTAAAGGCAGGAAAACAGCTGAAGCCCGTCGGAACATAAGAAAGAGAAAGGTACCAATGGTCAGGCCGACCAGCAGCATAAACTTTCTCATATCCTTCATCATGGCTTTTTTGAGAAAGTCGGTGACCACCGGGCCTCCGGCAACATAGATCTCAAAATC
>JBATKL010000643.1:0-1834 GCA_049669385.1 Candidatus Electrothrix sp.
CAAAAATACTTCGAAAGACTGTAACGGCCAGTTCCGGCACTCCTCGTAAGGCCCGAAGTTCATAAACACGCTGCGCCATGTCCGAAGTGAGGCGACTATGAAAATAGCGATCTCCAAGAAGGGGTATTTTTTGTAAAATAGAAACTCTGAAACGGACTTCAAGCCATTGACCTATACGGAGTATAGTAGCAGCTCCTGAAAGCTCCAGCATAAGCATAGCAGAAAAAAAAGCGACAAGGGCGACAAGAATTTCTGTGCGGTAATAGGTCAATGTCGGGAAATGAGCAATTTCGAAAAGGCCCTTGAGCAACAAAGCTTCAAGAGTTGTGCCGATGGAACTCAGCATGAGGGTCACGACAAGTATGGCCGGAAATAAACGCCCGTTTTCCAATATAGTACGCAGAATTTCTCGACCTGGATGACGTTCCGGTTCCTGAAGTGCCGCTGAAATTTTGAGAGAAGACAAATTTTCAACAACATCATCGTCCTGCTCGGCATCTTCTTGCTCGGTATCTTCTTCATACTCAGCCACTTTCCCGGAGACGGCAATCAGGACCGCACCACATAAAAGCAATTCGCCCTGCTCATTTTTCTGAACACACCAGTATTTTTCCGGAATAACAGTATACGCTTCATCCGAGGAACAGTTGGCAACACTCTCGATAAATTGCCGCAGCACCTTTGTCGCTTCCGTACCGGATCGAATGCCTTTTGTACGGACCAAGGTTTCAGTTAACCTGGTTGCCGCATCCAGTGATGCAACGGCTTGCCACGTATCGGTCTCCAGAGCATTGCTGACCAGTTCTTCGCTCATAGCACGCTGTATATCCAACGACGCTAAGCGGGCCTGCAACGAGGCGATAAAGGTATCGTCGCTGACCCAGGTACAGGCAAAATCGTCTGTTACCGGAAAAGAATGAATATAGAGGCTGTTCAGCAGTCGTTTATGCGTCCACCAAACCCGACCGGTGGAAGGATCCATAACTTGAACAAACTTTTTATGCGTCCTCCACAGGATGACAAAATGGGTCAATCCCCCTGGTTGTCGGATGACGACAAGAGCAGGCAAGGCGCAGGCTTCAGGCAGCAGCAGATGATCCTCCGGCACCATAACCTGGACAGCATCAAGGCCCAGAGTGACAGAAATTTCTTCCAGAGTATCAATAGAGGTGCCGTCGACATCGGTCATACAGGCTTCACGAAGACGCCCGTAATTGACAGAAATATCAAATCCAGCCAGGAGTGCTTTTAAGGACGCCGGACCGCAATCCATGGCTGAAGTCTGCACAACCTCTGGAACCAGAAAGCGCCTTTGCGGGGAGGTTCCTCGAAAAATCATGGTGCTGTTCTTTGCGAATGATAGGCGACAGGAAGGCGCTCCGGCTTAAGTAAACCTGAGGTGCGGGCCAAAATCTTCATCGGCGTTGTCTGACCGACAGCAATACAAATTTTCCCTGCTGTTCGACCTGCAAAAGGATCTGCTCGGTCTGCCGGGTATTCAGCCAGCAGGACAACCTGCCCGCCCTGTTCATTCTGCCCACTTTTGTCAGAAGGCACTGGGACAACTTCGGAAACTGTAACCGAAACGGCCCCGGACTGTTTGTTGCTCCCGTCCTCAGGAAAAAAATATCCCTGTTGATGGCGCTCAATATTTTTTATTGCCTTTGCGGAGAAATCGGCAAAAATTTTTTTATTTTTTAATGACTGAGCACGTCTTGCTCCTCCTCCTGTACTGGAAAAAGCTTTTCTTGTCAATTCCTTGTCAGAAACACGAACCTGACGGCTCGTCTCATAGACAGGAATCGAGGCGGTACAGAACCAGTACCCCCATAAC
>JBATKL010000644.1:0-1610 GCA_049669385.1 Candidatus Electrothrix sp.
TTTCAGGGTCACACAGCGATCCATAGCATCAGCTAATCCCATATTATGGGTCACCATAGCAACCGACATAGAGCGGGTCTGGCAAAGCTCTGTCAGTAACTCAAAAACCTGCTGACCGCTGGCCGAATCGAGGTTGCCGGTGGGTTCATCCGCCAGTAAAAGAACAGGTTGCATAATCAAAGCCCTGGCCAAGGCCACCCGCTGCTGCTCGCCGCCGGACAACTCGCCACTGCGATGTTTGATCCGATGGCCCAATCCGACCAGCTTTAACAGGCCCTGCGCATCCTCTTCGAGTTTTCTGCCAGGCAGCCCCGCAATCAAGCCGGGCATCATCACATTTTCCAGCGCGGAAAATTCTGGAAGCAGATAATGAAATTGGAAAATAAAACCGATGCTTTTATTACGATGCGCTGCCAGTTGATTCTCTGAAAGTTCGTTCAAGCCCTTGCCGTTAAACCAGATCTCGCCCTTATCTGGAACATCCAAACTGCCGAGGAGCTGCAACAGGGTGGTTTTTCCTGATCCGGAAGCACCGACAACAGCCAACATCTCACCGGGCGTAATTTCCAGGTTCACCCGGCGCAGTACTTCAACTGGATGTTCCTTTGTTCCGTAGCTTTTATGGATATTAACAGCCTGAAGGAGGACAGATTTTTTTTCTATATGTTCTGTACGCATAACATGTTTGGGATTTCCCAAAAAATAAAAACTTCGTTTTTGTCACTGGGCTGTAGGGACAGATCCCCGTGTCTGCTCTATATAAAAGGGCGAACACAGGGAGGCCCTACAACTGCCCCTTTACTCATAGGTCAGGGCATCAACAGGTCGAATCCTGGATGCCTTCCAGGAGGGATAAAGGGTTGCGAGCAGGGTAATCAGGATAGCGACAATCGCAACGACCATGATATCATGAGGCACCACCTTGATAGGTAGGGTGGACATGGGATAAACATTACTGGGTAATTCAATAATTTTATAGCGTTTGAGCAGGGAACAGAGCCCCAGTCCTGCTCCGACCCCGAGCACCGTGCCGGTAAAGCCGATCATCGCTCCTTGATAAAAAAAGATACGCATAATCGAACCTGTGCTGGCTCCCATAGACTTGAGAATAGCAATATCCTTATTTTTCTCCATCACCACCATCACCAGGGTACTGATAATATTCAGAGAGGCCACGAGAATAATGAGCGCCAAGGCGATAAAAATACCGATTTTTTCCAGCTTCAGAGCGGCAAAGAGATTCTGATTGGCCTGTTTCCAATCCCGTACCAGATAAGAAGGCCCGATATGCTGCCGCACAGCATCAGCCACGGCATCGGCCTTATCAATATCGTTCACCCGCAGCTCAAGGCTCTGCACGCCGTCGCCATCAATCCCGACAAGCCGCCGCGCGGTCTCTATATTAACAAATCCGATGGTGGAGTCGTACTCATACATGCCTGTGGCAAAAATCCCGCCGACCACACAAGTCTGCACCTTGGGCAACACCCCCATAGGGGTAAGGGTTCCGTTGGGTGAGAGCAGTCGGATCTTCCAGCCCATATCCACCCGTAGTTGAGATGCCAGTTCCCGACCAAGGAAGATCAGGGGCAGACCGGAATCATCAGCCA
>JBATKL010000645.1:0-3410 GCA_049669385.1 Candidatus Electrothrix sp.
ATATAGCCGTAATTGTTGTACCCACATTCGCGCCAATGGCCAATGCTAAAGCATTTTCATAACTTATCTGCTGGGCCGCCAGCGCCGTAATAATCAATACCAGCGTGGCATGACTGGACTGCATAACTACCGTTGCAAAAATCCCGATAAGGGTAAAGATAAACAGGCCTTTCATCCCCGGAACGGCATAAGAAACCAGATCAATACCATCTTTGAAGGCTTCAAAACCTTCTTTCATATGGTGAATGCCGAGAAACAGAAATCCCAGACCGCTGAGGACATAGCCGATTCCTTTGAGACTTTTAGATTGTTGAAAAACCAGGATGATGCCAAATACCAGCATCGGCATTGCATATGCCGATATTTTCACTTTTAAACCGAAACCGGCCACCAGCCAGGCACCTGTTGTGGTGCCGAGGTTAGCACCGAATATGATGCCGATGCCGTCAGCAAGTGAAATGAGTCCTGCACTGAGGAATGAGATTGTTAATACTGAAACCAGCGAACTGGATTGCATTATTGTAGTACTGATAACACCAAAGGTCAGGCTTTTCCATAACTTATCGGTGGTGCGCCTTAGGATACGTTCTAGTGCACCACCGGTAAAGGCCTTGAAGCCTTCTTCCAGCGATAACATGCCAAACAGGAAAATCGCCACACCGGCAGCGATTTCTTTAAAATCTGGACTCATCCAGAAGCCATAAGCTAAAACCAGAAAGATACTGGGTAAAAGTATTTTTCGTAACATTACTTTTCCTTTAAAAAAAAGACACTAAATTAATAATCTTTTCACAACACATTTCAGATTGGGTCAACGACTCAAAATTCGAAGGCCTTCCAAGACATGTTGACACAGTTAATGATTTTATACCAATTGATTTTGGAAGAGCCAAGCATTAGTCAGCTGTATTATATTTCCAGATCGACCGGGGCACAGACATGAATTCCTTTTTTCATTTCATAGGGTTCATCAACCGGAGCAACAACCCATGCCGATGCAGGTTGCACCGCATCAATCAGCTCATAAAATCCACGGGAAGGTTTCGGGGCTTTGGAAAGTTTGCATTCAAAAAGATGTTTTTTCCCTGCTCTCTCTAACATAAGATCTGTTTCAGCTCCATTGGAGGTTCGTATAAAAGAAGGTCGCCAGCGATCATACTCCGTAATAATATTTTCGATGACAAAGCCCTCCCAGGATGCACCCGCCATCGGGTTGGACAGTAAAAAATCATACTGCTCGATATCAAGTAAAGCATGCAGGATTCCGCTGTCCCGTAAATAAATCTTTGGTGACTTAACCAACCTCTTCTTAAGGTTTGTCTCCGCAGGGGACAGTAAACGAACCATATAGGTCTGTTCCAGAATTGACAGGTATTTCTTTAACGTCGGTATTGATATATCAGCAGCGGCGGCCAGTTTACTGTAATTTATGGTCTGACCGTTATAATGGGCCAAAAGCAGCCACAAACGCTCAATGACCGGAATCGGAATATTGAATCCTAGATTCGGAATATCCCGTTCCATAAATGTTCGAATAAAATCGAGCCGCCAATCAAAACTATCCGCATCGCTTCCGGCCAAAATGCTTTCTGGAAAACCGCCCCTGAGCCAAATATCCGACCATGTAGAGATGTCGTTGATCTCCTTGATAACAAACGGTGTCAGGTCAATATAGGCGATGCGGCCTGCAAGCGACTCTGTCGATTGTTTGATCAAATCACGGGAAGCCGATCCCAAAATTAAGAACCTGCCCGGTCTCCTGTCTTTATCTATCTCTGAACGGAGAATGGAAAAAAATTCCGGAAGAAGCTGAATTTCATCAAGACAAATGAGCTGATCCCTGTATCGATCAAAAAAAAGTTCTGGTTCCGACAGCTTGTTCCGGTCAACCCGGTCCTGTAAATCAAGGTACACAGAAGGAACACTCTTGAGCAGCATCCTGGCAATTGTTGATTTACCGGACTGCCTCGGGCCGAGGATAGCCACCGCCGGTGAACGGGAAAGTGCCTTATGCAGTTTTGCTTCCTGCATTCTTTTTACATAACCATGCATATCGAGAACTCCTATTTTATATTTACATGGTAAATATAAAAAATCAAGTGAGGTGTCAAGATTGTTTTTTGCGACCTGGGCGATCTGCTGCGGGGATACTACTGTTCAATCCCTCCCCCGTCGGGCAGTACCGCCTCTGCCGTAAACCGCTTTTCCCTTGACCACACAGAGCGTTCTGACTATTCTAGCGAAAGATTTTCAGACGCTCGTAACCGAGCTTAAGAGGGAACCCGGTGTGAATCCGGGACGGGCCCGCCGCTGTAACTGGGGACAAAGGCCGCATCAAGCCACTGCATCATATCATGCGGGAAGGCGCGGTCAGGAGGATGATCCGGAAGTCAGAAGACCTGTCTGAAAAAAACAGTTTGACCCGTCGGCAACGCGGATCGACTGAGCATTGCCCGCCTTCATGGACAGGAAGGAGCCGGGCGAAATGTATTCGTGGATAAAAAAGGGCATCCCCGGATCTGTACTCTACAGATCCGGGGATTTTTTTTGTCCGCACGTCAAGGCGATATGCGATATGCGATAGACGCCCCTCGGCAAAGAACAGATACTCTGTTCCCTGAACTTTACCTTCGAGAAGAACCTTGAAAAAACGAACAGATACATCCTTTCACTTCCTTGTAATACTTATAATAATCCTACTCTCCTGCTCCTTCCCCCTGACCGGGCTGGCCCAAGAGGAAGAGAATAATTTTCCCCAGCGGATCGTTTCCCTCGGACCGATCAATACTGAAAATGTTTACCTGCTCGGGGCAGAAGACCGCTTGGTCGGCAACACCAGCTATTGCGTCCGGCCTGAAGCGGCCAAGGACAAGAAAAAGATCGGCTCAGTCATGCAGATCTCCATTGAAAAAATCCTCAGCCTGCGCCCGGATTTGGTGCTGGCCACCGGCCTGACCCAACCGCCGCAGCTGAACAAGCTCCAGGATTTGGGCTTGCGAGTCGTGCAGTTTCAACAACCCTCTTCATTTGCCGAGATCTGTGCTCAGTTCCGTCAGATCGGTGAGCTCCTCGGTCTGAAGGAACGGGCCGAACAGGTCATCCGGGAGGCGAAGAACCAAGTGAACGCAGTGGCTGCGGCAGTGGCTGACCTGCCCAGTCGGAAGGTCTTTTTGCAGATCGGCTCCCGACCACTTTTCGGGGCAGCCAAAGACTCCTTCACCCATGATTTTATCGCCCTGAGTGGCGCGAGCAATGTTATTGGAGAACAGCAGCACGGCACAGCCAGCTACGAAAAGATCCTTATGAAAAACCCAGAGGTGATCATCATCGCCATGATGGGCAGTGAAAGCGGTATTGCCCAGAAGGAGAAAAAGAAATGGCAGGGTTTCCCCATAGCGGCTGTCCAGAAT
>JBATKL010000646.1:0-7393 GCA_049669385.1 Candidatus Electrothrix sp.
CTTGTTATCGGCGGGCTGATTGCAGCCAACAGGATAACCAAGGAGGTTTTTCCCAGCTACGACCTGGACATCGTCAATATTTCGATGAGCTACCCCGGAGCCAGTCCAGAAGAGGTGGAGCAGGGGATAATCCTGGCGATGGAAGAGGAGATCCGCAGCCTGGAGAACATCGAGCGGGTGACCTCCACAGCCAATGAAGGATCGGCCTCGGTACAGGTCGAGCTGCTCTCTGGCGTTAATCCAGATAAGTCCCTCCAGGAGATCAAGAACGCTATTGATCGGATCACCTCGTTTCCTGATGATGTGGAGCGCCCGACAGTCAGTCTGGTGAGCAGACGGCGCGAAGTTCTCCGCTTGGCCCTGTACGGCGATCTCGACGAACACAGCCTGTTCGGGCTGGCTGAAACGGTGCGTGAAGACTTAATCAGGCTGCCGCAGATCAATCAGGTGGAACTGGGCGGAACCCGCGCTCCAGAGCTGGCCATTGAAGTGCCGCAGCATGTCCTACGGGCCCATAACCTGACCTTGGAGGAAGTGGCAGACACCGTGCGCAAGGCAGCTGTGGATATCCCGGCAGGCGGGATCAAAACCCAAGGCGGAGAAATCCTGCTGCGCACCAGCGAACGGCGGGAAACAGCCCTTGAGTTCAGCAACCTGAAGGTGATCAGCCAACAGGACGGCACGGAACTACCCCTGAGCAGCATTGCAACCATTCGGGAGGGCTTTGCCGAAACTGATCGCGAGGCCTGGTACAACGGTAAGCGGGCTGTTACGCTCTCTGTCTATCGCACCGGCGACCAAACACCCATTGAAATCTCCGAGGCTGTGCATGCCTACATGGATGAATTGGCTCCGACCCTGCCTGCCGGGGTGCAGCTTACGGCCTCTCGGGATAGATCTGAGATGTATAAGGACCGCCTGGATCTTCTCTTACGCAACGGCGCTCTTGGTTTGCTCCTTGTCCTCGTCACCTTGGGGCTTTTCCTGGAACCCAGGCTGGCTTTCTGGGTATCTATGGGGATCCCCATCTCTATTATCGGCTCCATCCTTATCCTCTATTTTGTCGGCGGCAGTATCAATATGATCTCCATGTTCGCCTTTATCATCACCTTGGGCATTGTGGTGGATGATGCGGTTGTGGTGGGTGAAAATATCTACCATAAGCGAGAGGAAGGCCTGGTCCCGTATCGAGCTGCGTTCACCGGGGTGATAGACATGTCTGCTCCGGTTCTGATTGCTGTGGCCACGAATATTATTGCCTTTCTGCCGCTGCTCTTTGTTTCAGGGTCCACAGGACGCTTCTTTTCTGTGCTGCCGGAGGTGGTTATCTCGGTCTTTTTGCTCTCCCTCGTTGAGTGCCTCTACATCCTGCCAGCTCATCTTAATTATCCCAAGCAGGAGAAGAGTAACAGGTTGTTGCTGTTGCTCGGTAAGATTCCGATTTTTTGCGATCGCCTGTTGGATCGTTTTATTAACGGCCCCTTTACTTGGCTGCTTCGCCTGAGCCTATCAGGCCGCTATGTGGTTGCGGCCTTGGCCTTGGCAGTGCTGGTTGTTGGTTATGCCTATTGGGACAGCGGACACATTAATTTTTCTTTTCGTCCGCGAATCGAGACTGATTCCATTGATGCCGAAATTGAGCTTCCCTATGGTGTGAGCATGGATGAGGTGAAGCGGGTGGTTCGTCAGGTTGAGCTGGGCGGGATGCGGGCCTTGGAGAAGAACGGCGGTCAGTCGATCATGGTGGGGATGCGAACAGATATCGGCAAGGGAGGGAGTAATGCTGCTGAGGTCTCTATCACCTTGGTGCCGCAGAATGAACGAAGCGTAACCACTCGGGACTTCAGCACGGCCTGGCGTCAAGAAGTGGGCGAGATTGCTGGGTTGGAAAAGCTGTTCTTTGATTTCCTGGTCGGACCGGGCGGGGCTGCTGCCATTAATATTGAGTTGAGCCATCCTGATCCGACGACCTTAGAGCTGGCTGCTGCTGATCTGGCTGAGGCGGTTTCTCGTTACGAAGGGGTGACAGATATTAATGACGGCTTTGCCCAGGGTAAGCCTCAGTACGACTTCAAGATGCTGCCCGAAGGCCGGTCAGCGGGGCTGACAGCAAGAGATCTGGGGCGACAGGTTCGTCATGCCTTTTACGGTGCGGAAGTCCTGCGTCAGCAGCGGGGTCGCAACGAGGTCAAGGTGGTGGTCCGTCTGCCTGAGGACGAGCGCAACTCGCTTCTTCATCTGGAAAAGCTGCTTCTGCGCACACCGGACGGCGGCGAGATGCCCTTGAATCGGGCTGCCAGGGTGATTCGGGGTCGGGCCTATACCAAAATTGAGCGGGTGGACGGTCGGCGGGTCCTGGATGTCACTGCCAATGTGGTTGCGGGCAAGGCCAATGAAAACAAGATAATTGCGGCCCTAAAAAAGGATTTCCTGCCCGAACTGGTTGCCCGCTACAGCGGACTGAGTTATTCCTTTGCCGGTCAGCAGCGGGAAAAAGGCAAGGCCTTGAATGAATTGCTCGTGGGTCTGGGTTTCAGCATGGTTGCTATCTTCTGCCTGCTGGCGGTGCTCTTTCGTAGCTATGTCCAGTCCCTGATGGTGATGATCTCCATACCCTTTGGTCTGCTCAGCGCCCTGCTCGGCCATGTTATTATGGGCTATAACCTGAGCATTATCTCGCTGTTCGGCATGATCGCCCTTTGCGGGGTGGTGATCAACGACAGCCTGGTTTTCATGGTTACGGCGAATCGCTATCGGGATCTGGGCATGACGCCCTTTGAGGCGGCCTTGAACGGCGCGGCTCGGCGTTTTCGGCCTATCATGCTTACCTCGCTGACCACCTTTTTCGGCCTTGCTCCGATGATTTTTGAGGAGTCGGTACAGGCCCGATTTCTTGTTCCTATGGCTCTTTCTTTGGGGTATGGGATTTTGTTCACTACCTTGGTTATCCTGGTGCTTATGCCTGTTTTGTATATGATTTATTATGATGTGGTGGGGCGGGAGTGATGAGCTGGCATGAAGACAGCGGGGGAGTTTTATCTCTTTTGGGAGTAATGTTTTGAAAAAACAAAAGGCCGCGAGCATGAGCTGGCGGCCTTTTTTATATCACACAACATCTCTTATGCGATCTTATGCGACATATGACGAATGGGCACTTTTATACAAAGGACAATAAAAACCCTTTCAAGCTATCTAAGTAACAAGATGAAAAATCCCATATATCTTTTTGTAAACTCGCTTTAAAACTACACTTTCTCGCAGCTTGTTTTCTTTCTTTTTTTGTACAAGTATCATATCGTTGATAGATATTAACCCAAAATTTATCAAATTCCTTATCACTTATTGCTTCAGCATGTTCTGACAAACATTCCCTCCAAGAGTGTAAGCAATCAGCAAATGTTGAATTGTTTAATTTTATTTTTCGCAATAGAGTTTCTAATTCACCATGGCCATCAACATTTAAAACATGACAAGATATTCTGACATCTAAAATATGAGAATAAACCCATTGATTAACATGCTCGATGCATATCGTGCTATCAATCTGATTTAATACATGATTAAGAAGGCGTAATTTACTTTCTATACCGTCCTTATCTGCATCAAGTAGAATTCCAATTTTTTCAATCCCACGTTTTTCTATTTCTATTTCTATTTCTTTAAGCTTATTACTCAATAGAGTTTCTGATAAACCATTTAAACATTGATACTCATCAATATGACAAACAGGTGAACCAACCTTTATTTTTGATGAAAGATTTAGTACCTGTAAAAGACGATTTATAAAAAATTCATCATTGCAACTCTCGACAATTAATAAATTACTCACCTCTGAAATTCCCGTTATGCGTTAACGTATAATGAAGTTGACCACGATCTCTGGCAGAGACAGAAATAGTTTCTTTTTTAATATTTTTATACATTTCGTAATATATCCCGCTTGCAATATTTTCTGGTTCAGATAGGGTTTCGCTAAACGCCTCTATGCACTCCTTTGAGTGAGAAGTAATAAATAATTGGCAATTTGCATCTGCGCTAGCCTGATGAATCAGCTTCCATATTTTTTTGTAGTTTGAATAATGAATTCCATTTTCAATCTCATCAATCAGGAGCACCCCATCCTTGCTAGCCCAAATTGCGCATAAAATAGCTATATACCTATTAACACCTTCACCTAATGAGGAAAGAAGAACGGGTGAAGTTTGATTTTTAAGTAACAACTTTAAGACTATTATTCCATCATCAATTGCTCTTTGCTTTATAGAAAGTATATTCTCATCAAAGAGTGACAACGATTCATCAATAAATGCCTCTCTGTTTAAATCTATTAAAGAACCATATAAAATTGCTATATCATTATCGTCTAATTTTTTTGATTCTATATAGTTAACAGATGGGGAATTCCGATTATCTCTTTTCGATGCCCTTATTACATATCCAGGTTTCCTGCGTAAAAAATAGCTTGCCGGTACAATTTCTTCATCGCTGTCAACTGAGAATAATAATTTTGACATTGAAATATCTTCATCATCCTCATATTCATAAAAATCATGTGGTTTTCCAAACAATGATTGTTGCTTTAATTTGGAATTTTTCCCTACTAAAGAAATCCTGCATCTTCTTGAGCTCGTCAATAATTCAGTAGCGTTGCCTTCGCTATGTAGAAAATCAATTTCTATAATGGCTCCCCTGTTTCCGGTTACCTGACGCCTGTAAAGCATCTTGTCGATTTTACTTATTAATGCTCTTGCTGTCGATGCTGATGCAACAATCTCTATAGCTTCCAATAAGGAGGTTTTTCCTACATTATTTTTACCTCCTATTAAGTTCACTCTTTGAATATCTGTTAATTCAAAGCTATCGAAGCATTTAAAATGTTTAATATGCAGATTGTCGAGATGCAAAGTTGACATGTAATTCCCTATTCATTTAATTAAATGAATTAATATTATTAGACAAAGAGAACAGAAATACTCTGTCAATTCTCAACCAATTTTAACCACACTGAAATTTAAAAGTAAACAACAACTTTTTTATCTACGATGTACACGATCAGTACTTCACCCGTTGCACGAAAAAAAAGACAACCTCTAACAAAAAATCTTAACAGAATATACCCCGGTATCACGGGAATGTTTAGGATCGCGCAGCGAAGCGGGATACAGGCCGGGGTCGCGGATTCGAATGCCAGCAGCTTAAGAACGAAAAGAGGGTCACCGGCATAAGCTGGCGACCCTCTTTTTTATTCACTACCGGACGTCGGCCCAAAGTAGTTTTACCGAAGCAATCCGACAATCTCCCCGTCGTCGGGAAAACAACCGGTTTCATGTTTGGAATACACCTGTTTGCCGTCCGCGCAGACAGTGAATACCCCGCCGGAACCGGGTATGAGTTCAACCCGTTCAACCTCAGTGCCAAATTCCTTTTTCAATTCGTCCTCCAGACCGGAGGCTCGGGGCTTGTAGTTTCACGCCGTGCAGTATTCAATGGTGATCTTCATAGGTTTCTCCTTGTTTATTGTACGGGCAGAGCCCTGTGCCTGCCCAGGAATGATAAAGAGTCATCACAGGGGATTACCCTACAGTACCTGCAAAATTCAGCGCATTTACTCAATCCATTTGTTCAATCAGCTGGCGATGCCCAGCAGGAAAGGCAAAGGTGCTTAATTCGTTAAAGACAACCCATTTGTACTGACTTGCGGCATGAAGAACCGGTTCTGTTAATTGATTGTCCTGCAAGGTGCAGAAAAAGGCCTCCAAGGTGACACGGTATTTTGTGTAATGGTGGACTGTTGTGGCAAAGGGACGCAAATCAGTCACCTGAAACTCTGTTTCCTCGATAATTTCTCGCACGGCTGCCTGCTCAGGGCTTTCTCCTTCCTTGAGACGTCCGCCAGGGAATTCCCATAAACCGCCCCAGACATCCTTTTCCAGCCGTTGCTGGATATAAAAGCGGTCGTTGTGCTGAATAATGCCGCAGACCATGGAGATGTCAATCCGCTTTTCCTTTTTGCCAGGAATCGGGCGGAGATCAACTATATCCCGTGCAGAGGAGAGGCAGTGCTGCTGAAGCGGGCAGGTCGAGCAGGCAGGTTTTTTCGGGGTACAGATTAATGCACCGAATTCCATCAGGGCCTGATTGAAATTTCGGGCATCATCTTGAGGAAGAAGATCGGAGCAGCGTTGCAGCAGCAGTTTTCGGGTCGTTGTCTGCTTGACCGGCAGATCGATATCATCAATCCGGCAGAGGATCCGTTCTACATTGGCATCCAACAGGGGGACCGCACGGTTAAAGGCAATAGAGAGAATGGCGGCTGCCGTGTAGGGTCCTATACCGGGCAGGGCAAGGAGTTGCGACTCCTTATCGGGCAGCTTTGCTCCGTATTCCTGCACCAGGATATCCGCAGCTTTGCGGATGTTCCGCACCCGGCTGTAATAGCCCAGCCCTTCCCAGGCTTTGATGACCTCCTGTTCCGAGGCCGCAGCCAAGGTTTTGATATCCGGAAATTGCCTGATCCAGTTGTTGAAATAGGCTACAACTCGTTCCATCTGGGTCTGCTGGCCCATGATCTCTGAAATCCAGACATGGTAGGGATGATATTCCTTGCGCCAGGGCAAAGGGCGTTGATTTTCCGTAAACCAGGAAAGAAGGATTCTGGTGATGGACGAGTCTGTCACGGTACCTCCGAAGAAAAATAATGCGCCACGGCTTGGAACTCCTTATATTATAGTTTTTTGTCGAACTCATTATAACACAAAGAGATTTTCGGGCCTTTATTTATTTTCCGGGAATGGGAAAGCGAGAAAATGGGCAGGCACGGGGAGGGCATTGACCTTGCGGAATCCTGTTCTTTTTTGTACTGTTCTGCTGGTTTTCTTTCTTCCCCTCAACCGTCATCCTGGGAGATCCTATGTCCGGTTCCACAGAATTTTTGCTCTATGTCACCGTGTATCGCCTGACTGTCCTGGCTATCGGTGCGCTGTCTATCTACCTTGGTTTCCGTCTGTTCAGTCGTCCTCCCGGACAGGCTGATTTTGCAGAGATTGCATCTTCCGCCGGTGTTCAGGCCGGTGGATTCAAGCTGCGTGTGACGAATTTTCTTCCCGGTATCTATTTCGCCCTGTTTGGCACTGTGCTGATCGGAATTATGTTGTGGCAGGGTGAACCGCAACTGACGCTGAAGGATATCAGAGAAACCAGCACGACCGGCACAAAAACGACGAATACCGTAGACATTCGCCTTGATCCGACTGTTCAGCTTGACGGGTCGCAGCCTCAAAAAACATCGGGTGAGGAAACCACTGTTGAACAGGAATTGGCAAAATTAGACAAGCTTGGTCTGATTCGGGCAGGAGCGGCGGAACCGTTGAGTAATCTCGCCCGGATTTGGCAG
>JBATKL010000647.1:0-2018 GCA_049669385.1 Candidatus Electrothrix sp.
CTGCTCCTGCCCTGGTATGTCTGGAAGAGCAAGGTGGACGTGCTCTGGTCTCCGGGCTATACCGCACCGGCCTTGTGTAGCTGTCCGCAGGCTGTGACTGTGCATGATCTCCAGTACAAAAGCCATCCGGATGATCTGAGTTTGTTGGAGCGCATGACCTTGGATGCTTTAGTCCGAACAGCCTGTCACCAATGTAAGGCGGTAATCGCTGTTTCAGCGTTCTCCAAACAGGAAATACTGCGCTACGGTTTTGCTGCTGAGAAAAAGGTGCATGCTGTCCTTGAGGGCGTTGAGCCTGATTTTGCCCGTCCTGTCACAGAAGAGGAAGCGGTGTCGCTGCCGGTTGCGGGTAATCCGTATATCCTCTGTGTGGCTCATACCTATCCCCATAAACAGGTACACTTGCTGATTGAGGCCTTTTCCTGTCTGGCTGAGAAAATTCCCCATCATTTGGTCCTGGTTGGACGTCCGAGGAGAGGGGAAGGGCGAGTTGAGGAAAGTCTTGCTGTCTGTCCGGCAACAGATCGTGTTCATCGCCTTGCCAGTTTGGAGTATACGGAGTTGCGCTCGCTGTATCAGCAGGCTGATCTTTTTATCCTGCCTTCGGAGTACGAGGGGTTTGGTCTGCCGGTCCTGGAGGCCCTGCTTGCCGGTGTACCGGTGGTCACCACGGATAAGGCATCTTTGCCGGAGGTGGGCGGGGATTGCGCGGTCTATGTGCAGCAAAGTTCCTCAGAGGATTTTGCCGAGGCAATTATGGATGTTCTCGGGAAAACTTCGAATGAAAGGGCGGAAATGATCGACAGAGGTAGGGCCTGGGCACAGGGGTTTACCTGGAAAAAATCAGCTTCCCAGACTTTGCAAATACTCAGAGACGTTGCAGCGGTTCTATGAACTTTTGATATTCAAGGTATTTTTTGTTTGCAAAGACCAACCGGTTATGCAACACTTTGGTATAATTTTTTGTCCTGTTCCTCTACGGAGCAGGATGTTTTTCTTTCACCCTCAGTAAAAAAAGAGCACCATGAATTGGTTTAAAAAAAAGGAGAAACCCTCTCAGGAGGAGAGTGACAGTCATGCTGTCACCCGTGGTTTGCTTGTCTTTGCCCATCCCACAACCGTTATTTCGGTTGAAGAAATTCTTCGCGACGAAGGATACGAGATTCGGGTCGTCAGCCCGCCGCCGTCCTATCGGACCGGCTGTGATCTCAGTGTGGAATTTCCCCTGGAAGCAGAGGCCGCTATCACCGAGTTGCTGAAAGCCGTGAACCTGCCACCGCTGGATGTGGTTCCTATTACCTCTAAGGGGATGGAACCGCTCCATTTTGTCCGGAAAAAATGGTATGGTAAGTACCTGATGGTCAGAGCGGCAAACATGAAAATAACCGTTGATACCGAGACGAAGATCATCGTCAATATCTCTGGCGGAGGCTGTCCGGATGTACCGCATCTGGCAACGGCACTTATCGGTCAGCATATCAATGAGGCCCCTGATCTCCGCGAGGTCGGCTTTTCCCTCTGTGCTTACTCATTGAATACTGCCCGGGAAGAGCTTGTCCGGGAAATAGGAGCGTAATTATGTTGTTATTAGCCGGAGCAGTTCCTGTTGAAGATCTTCCGCTTCTGGTAGGGCCTGTTGCTTATAATGAAAAGGGAATAACCATTGACGGGCACAAGCTTGCCATCAATCGGGGCAATGAAGCCATGATGACCTCCGCCTGTATCACCTGTCGGCACTACGGAGTGGATGCACCGATTGGTCTGGTGGCTGGAGACATTGGCAAGCGTAAGGGAAGTCAGGATATCTATAATTATTTGGCCGAACATCTCCCGGAAATGGGAGTCAAAGTGTTGACTCTCCACTATGTGATGCCGGACCTGAAGCTGAACAAAAAGGTGCTGGCTACCATTGATACCATGGAGCATAAACCGATGATGATTGCCGATGCAGGCAGTATGTATGTGGCCAAGGCTGGAGGCGATTCCCATTATTACGATGTGTTCACCCCGGATTTGGG
>JBATKL010000648.1:0-2780 GCA_049669385.1 Candidatus Electrothrix sp.
AGCTGCACTTCCCGGATCAGGCGGTGCGGGACAAGGTGGTAGGGCAGGGGTTGGTGCCGTTGGTCTATACCGATGATAGCGGCGCAGTCACGGAGCAGTATCCCTTTAACCCCAACGGCTCGCCGGACGGCTTTGCCGGGCTCTGCTCACCGGACGGTCGCCATCTGGCTATGATGCCCCACCCAGAACGGGCCTTCCTGCCGTGGCAATGCCATTGGTTGCCGCAGGAAATGCAAGGGTTGGAGGTTTCTCCTTGGTTGCAGATGTTCCGTAATGCGTATGAGTGGTGTATGAAGTAGCAGGAAAGGAAGAAAATAAGGCTGGGAGCTAACTCCCAGCCTTTGTTTTGCTTCTATTTCCTTGTGATCTCCCACCAGCGGCGTATACTTGCCAAAACAGGATCTCAATATTCCACCAGAGGAGCAGTACATGAACGAGAAGAAAACGCCCGCAACAACTCCGCCGCGTCCGATACCGTCGCTAGGACGACAAAAAAAAGGCAAGGCCGGAGGTTATTCCCAGCCGCCACCGCCCAAGCGGTTAACCCCTTCCCAGAAAGGCAGATAAAAGCAGAATCCGCCGTTCCCCCGATAACATGAGACCGTATGCCGTGCAGGGACATACGGTGTTCCTGATGACTCCCAGTCCGCATGGCCCTCCACCGGGACTTGTATTAAGAAGATATGAAAAAGAAAGGTCTCTGGTCACACGACAAGTACAAGCCAGAGAAAAAAGAAAACGCCCCACAAAGGAGGCGTTTAAAGGAAGAAGACCGGTGAGCTTTTTACCAACGTTCAGTACCGACAAGACAATTCACATCCATGCATTTCGCTTTTTCCTCATCGGTTAACTCATCTTTATTTTTAATATCTTTGAGATAGCAGGCATATTCTTTGCCGTCTTTATCGGAGATCCATACCATTGACTCATATCCACCTGTGTTTATATCACTCATAGCATCCTCCGCTATTCATTATTAAAAGAGAATTAATATCTTCTTATATTTTTATAATAAGCCCGCTCCGATAAAAAAGAAAGCTTTTTCGGTAAAAAACATCATTTTTTCACCTTGCCCTGAAAATAAGGTGTGGAGCCTCTCATGCCCGATTCTCTGGCAAAAAAAAATTTGCGCAGATAAGTACGGGTTAACGACCACAGCAAGCAAAGAAATCCGCAGAATAGGCACGATTGCTCTTGATTAAAAAGGTGGAACCTGCTAGAGCAGGGTAAAATTTATATTGTGAACAACACAAGCACATTTTATCCAATCTGCTTAAAGAGGAAAAAATCATGTCTCAGGAAATAATCACTCTCGCTGAACGCGTATTACAGGTACCGCCCTCCCCGACCTTAGCGATCAATGCCAAGGCCAAGGCGCTGAAAGCGGCAGGTGAGGATATTCTGAATTTCAGCGTCGGTGAACCAGATTTCGACACCCCAAAGCATGTTTGTGAAGCCGGTAAACAAGCCATTGACGACGGCCATACCCGCTATACAGCTGTGCCCGGCATCCCGGAACTGCGGGAGGCTATCTGCATGCGTTTTAAGGAAGATCATAACTGGGACTATACCCCGGATGAAATCCAAGTCTGTTGCGGAGGCAAGCACGGACTGTATAATATCTTTCAGGCCATGCTCAATCCCGGCGACGAGGTGCTGATTCCGGCCCCGTACTGGGTTTCCTACCCGCCTATGGTCCAGCTGGCTGGCGGAGTGCCGGTCATTGTTCCTCTGGATGAGTCTATGGGCTTTGATCTGAATCCGGAAACCTTGGCAGCAAAAGCAACCGATAAGACCCGTGCCATTTTTCTCAATAGCCCGTCCAACCCCACAGGTTCTGTCTTTTCCACCACCGCCCTCAAGGCTGTGGCCGAGATGGCCCTGAAACACGGCTGGCTGATCGTTACCGATGATATCTATGAGACCGTCACCTATATGGACGGCAAGCTGCCTCACATCCTCGATGTGGAGCCTGCTTTAAAGGCGCAGACCATTGTCCTGAACGGGGTTTCCAAATCCTTTGCCATGACCGGCTGGCGGATCGGCTACTCTGCCGGGCCCCTGCATCTGATCAAGGCCATGAATAAAATCCAGAGCCAGTCCACCTCCAATCCGGCGGCACCGTCGCAATATGCAGCCTTAGCCGCTCTGACCGGACCACAGGACTTCCCCAGCGTGATGAAAGAAGCCTTCCTGCCCCGACGTGACTTCTTTGTCAGCGATCTGGAGTCCATCGAAGGCGTTACCTGTGTGAACCCCAGCGGTGCCTTTTATGTCTTTCCAAATTTCTCGGCCTATTACGGCAAGTCCTTTAACGGAGTACAGCTGAAAAATTCCACAGACATGGCTGCCTACTTCCTGGATGAGGCCAAGGTTGCTTCAGTGCCGGGCATCGCCTTTGGGTCCGATGAGTTTGTCCGTTTCTCTTTTGCCACCTCTATGGAGGTTATTAAAGAGGGTATGGAGCGGATCAAGAAGGCTCTGGCCGCGCTTGAGGATTAGAAGAACCACTCCCCTCCCGGTCGGATCTGCTCCGGCAGGGACTCACAACTCCTCATCACCTTTCTCCAGCCTGACAGGAAGCGTTCCGCACATCATTCCCGACTCTTATTCCCGACTCAGCGTACGTCGGTAATACCTCTCTTGAAAAAGTATATACTTTTGTGTACATTAAATTGAGTAGGTATTCTGTCGTTTAAAAAAGACGACTGAAAAAAACATACAGGTGACCTCATGGAATCAACAGAAAAAAAGATCTTCAAACACGGCGGAAGCTGGGC
>JBATKL010000649.1:0-1538 GCA_049669385.1 Candidatus Electrothrix sp.
GTGCATTTTTCAATGGCGGTCACGCAAAGGATGCCGTCCTTGTCCAGCTCAAAGGTGTCAATGATTTCTATAATGGACCCATATTTTAGGACAGCTATTTAAGGTAGATTTTTTTCTAAAAATGGTGAATGTATTTTGATCGCTCGGCAACGAGTTTAAAATCCATATAGCCACTACCGGAGAGCATAAGCATGTCACAAAAAAGAAGAGTCCACTCAGCCGCTTTCAAAGGAAAAGTTGCACTCGAAGCATTGAAAGAGTTGAAGCCAATTAATGCGTTGGCGTCCCAGTATGAGATTCAACCAAACCAGATAAGCCTCTGGAAAAAGCAGTTAAAAGAGGGGGTTCCCGAGATATTCAGTAGAAAACGTAGTAAGGCAAAAGAGGACTCCCGTAAGGTTGAAAATCGTTTATATGAAGAGGTCGGGCGCCTGAAAATGGAGCTGGACTGGCTTAAAAAAAAAGTCTGAGTCATGTTCGTATCCCGTTGATTTAATTGACCCTAAGCATAAGTCGATCAGCATCCAGAGGCAATGTGACCTGCTCGGCATCAGTCGATCCCGCTATTACTATAAGCCTGCGGTCGAGAGCGAATTGAATCTCAAATTGATGCGAATTATCGATGAGATCTACACCGACTGCCCTTTTTACGGAAGCAGACGGATGATCATCGAACTGGAACGGCGTTCTTTTCAAGTAAACAGAAAACGGATTCAAAGGTTGATGCGCCTTATGGGGATTGAGGCAATTTATCCGAAACCAAAGCTAAGTCATCGGAATAGTGAACACAAGGTTTATCCGTACCTTTTGCGGAACATCTTGATTGATCGTCCCAATCAGGTTTGGAGTACTGATATCACATATATTCCGATGCAGGACGGTTTTATGTACCTGACGGCAGTTATTGACTGGTACAGCCGATATATCCTCAGCTGGCGCATATCCAATACGATGGATAACGATTTTTGTATAGAGGCCCTTGATGATGCCTTAACTCAGGGATTACCCGACATTTTCAATACAGATCAAGGGGTACAGTTCACAAGCAGAAAATTCACAAAACGCCTGACAGATGTTGATGTAAAAATCAGCATGGACGGTAAGGGGAGGGCACTGGATAATATTTTTATTGAGCGTTTTTGGCGTACAGTAAAACATGAAAACATCTATTTGAAGGACTATCGAAACGGCAAGGAGTTATACCACGGTCTGGAGGAATATTTTTCATTTTACAATACCCAACGCCCCCATCAGTCTTTGGGGTACAGAGTCCCTGAATATATTCATTATTGCTAATGCGACACACTCAAGCAGATACAGGGGGAAGATCATCAGATAAGAGAGGTCATTGTCAGTTCGAAATCTATCTTAAATTATGCCAATTTTTGTGTTGACTGTGGGGTCCACTTTAATCTTTAAGCTGGGGCTGGACAGCGGTGATCTGGCTGTCTCATATTTTATCCGAAGGAGATCATCGAAAATCCTCTATGAGACAGTACATTAACGAGATGCAAAGCACCCTGAAAGAGTTGACAGGG
>JBATKL010000650.1:0-3650 GCA_049669385.1 Candidatus Electrothrix sp.
CATATCTCCGTTGATATGAAAATTATTGATCTCTTGAAACCGGAAGCGCCCCATTCTTCTTATCGCGAAGGAACGTCCTTGTCCGAAATACATTCGGTACTGAAGGGCACCTTGGTGGATGTCCTCAGTTACACCAATCGAAATTTTATTATCGGCACAATCATTCCTGAGGGCAATAAACGCATCGATTCTGGGGCCATTCGTCGGAAGATTTCCACGAAACCCGGAGACACGTATAGTCCTGATACCCTGCGTAAGGATCTCAAGCAGGTTTTTTCCATGGGCTATTTTGACAACGTAGAGATTGAGGTCAATGATTCAGCTGAAGGAAAGGAAGTCATCTTTCGGGTGCAGGAAAAGCCTCTCGTCACGACGGTCACCTTTACCGGACTTGATAAAGTCGAAGAAGAAGATGTGCGGGATGCGGCCAATATCCAAATCAACACCATCCTCAATCCTGCGAAGCTCAATGATGCAGTCAAGCGAATCAACGGGCTCTACAGGAGCAAGGGCTACTATGCGGCCCGAAGTACATTCGCTTTAGAGCATCCAGATCAAAATTCGGTTGAGGTGCAATTCACCGTCAATGAGGGCGGTAAAATGTCCATATCCGGCATTCGCTTTGTCGGTAATGAATCCTTTACCGACGAGGAACTGGAAGACGAAATTATAACCAAAACCTGGAACTGGTATTTGTCCTGGGTTACTGAGGCAGGTACCCTGAAGCTGGATGTTTTAGAGCAGGATGCGGCTCGACTGGGCGCTTTTTATAATAATCAGGGATTTATCGAGGCCAAGATCGGAGAACCGAAAGTGGAAGAGGTTGCAGATGATCTCTATGTCGCCTTTACCATCCAGGAGGGTCCCCGCTATCAGGTAGGAACAGTGGAAGTCCAAGGAGAGCTGATTGAGGATCGGGATAAAATGATCAGCTTGTTGCAGATCCGGAAGGAGAAGTTCCTCAACCGGAAAATCCTGCGCGACGATGTGATGAAACTCACCGATCTCTATGCAGAACACGGCTATGCCTTTGCTGATGTCCGTCCTCAGGTTGATAAATCAACAACTGGTAAACGAGTCAATATCACCTTCAAAATTGATCAGGGTGATCTGGTGAACTTCAACCGGGTTAAGATTCAGGGGAACACCCGAACCCGGGATAATGTTATTCGTCGCGATCTGGAGGTCGCAGAAGGCGGTGTCTATGATTCCAAGGCAATCCGTACTTCCACTAAACGATTGCAGCGCCTAGGGTATTTTGAAGACGTCACCGTCATCCCTCAGGAGACCATGAATAACGACCAGATGGATGTCATGGTTGCGGTCAAGGAGAAACCGACCGGTCAATTCAGTATCGGTGCTGGGTACTCCTCATCAGACAAGCTCATGTTCATGGGTGAAATCTCAGAGGACAACTTCCTCGGCCTCGGGACTCGCTTGGCCTTTGCCGCCAACCTCAGTGCGGTGAGCAATAAGTTCAACCTTTCCTACACCGATCCCCGGATCTTCGATTCCAATGTCTCAGCTGGCATTGACGCCTTTAACTGGGAACGAGAATATACGGACTACACCAAAGGATCAACCGGTGGTGGTCTTCGATTAGGTCATAAGTTCATTGAGAAATGGCGGATCTATTACGGCTACACCTGGACAGACACCGAACTGAGCGATATATCCGAGGATGCCTCAGATTATATCCTTGAATCGGCCAAGATCAATATTACCAGCGCCGTTCGCCTTTCCTTTGTCCGTGATACCAGAGACCGCCGCTTTAATGCCAGTTCTGGTTCGAAACACAGCCTGAGTATTAAATATGCCGGTGGCCCGTTAGGTGGAGAGGCCGCGTATACAAAAATGGAGGGTTTTACCAGTTGGTTTTTCCCTATGCCCCTTGACCTGGTGTTCCACACCAAGCTTGCTGCTGGGCAGGCATTTGAAAACGAGGACGGCAAGCTGCCGGTCTATGACAATTTCTACCTCGGCGGCATGAACTCCATTCGTGGCTTCAAATCCTCATCTATCAGCCCTATAGACCCGAACAATGATGAAAAATACGGCGGTGACAAGATGTGGTTCAGTAATGTTGAAGTCTTTTTTCCGCTTCTCACTGATGCGGGTGTTCGCGGGGTTGCCTTTCTTGACTTCGGAAACGTCTATGATCAGGACGACAGCTGGGATTTTGGAAGCATCAAAAAATCAACCGGACTTGGTATCAACTGGCTTTCTCCGATGGGACCGCTCCGTTTGATCTGGGGATACAATCTTGATGCCCAGGAAGGAGATGAAGATGCCCAGTGGGATTTCGCGATGGGCGGAAGTTTCTAAGGGGTTTAAGTAAGATGCCCTAAAGGATTTATTGATCCGTCGTAGGGGTGAACCGCTGTGTTCGCCCTTGCCGTCACCCGGAAAATAAAGGGCAGGCACAGGGGCCTGCCCCTACATTTTCTTCTAACAGCAGACACGTTTTACACGTAAAAAATATGAACGATCATAACCTGCCCGAACATTGCAGCGCCCTTGGCAATAACGAAAAATTCTGTTTTTCCTGCCATCCCGATGTCCCCTGCTTCAATGAATGCTGCCACCAGCTCGACCTGATTCTGACCCCCTATGATGTCCTACGTCTCAAAAACAAACTCCATCGCCACTCCGGCATGTTTTTAGAGCAATTCGTCATTATTGAGTGGGAAGAAGGGATGCTGTTCCCGGCCTGCTACCTGACCATGGTTGACGACGGCAAAGCCAGTTGCGTCTTTGTCAAAGACTATGGTTGTCGGGTTTACGAGGACCGTCCAGCGGCCTGCCGAGCCTATCCTATCGGGCGGGGCGTCTCCTGCGGAAAAGACGGCAAGATCAACGAACAATTTGTCCTGCTCAAAGAACCCCATTGTCACGGTTTCGAGGTAGATAAGGAATTTATAGCAGCCGAGTATTTTCAGGATCAGGGCTTGGAAGAGTATAACCGTTATAACGATAAAATGACGGAGCTTCTCCAGCATCCCAAAATTCAGGCAGGGTTTCGTCCGACCAAAGAGCAGGCCGATCAATATATCATGGCCCTGTATAATCTGGACACCTTCCGGCAGGAACTGAAGAACGGCTACATCAAGATGAACAAGCCGCTATCGCCTATGGAACAACAGTCCATGGAAACCAGTGACAATGTCCTACTCCTTATCGCCATTCGTTGGCTGATCCAGGAATACTTTGGCGAGTAGAACGACGAGGACAGAAGCCGGGGAACCGGTAATCGATGTGAATGTTGATGTGGAGCTGCTGAAGTCCCTGCATACAATAAGTGCCCGTTACTGCCTTGAAGAAGGCGGCTCCCACGGACCCGATCACAGCGAGCGAGTTTTTCACATGGCCATGACCATTGGTCGCCACATGAATGCCCGCCTGGACCTCATTGCCCCGGCTGCCCTGCTCCATGATATCGGACGCAAGCAGGAGAGCAGCACCAAAGGCAAGGTCTGCCATGCCGAGCTGGGAGCAAAAATGGCAAAGCCGATTCTTCAGGAATTAGGCTATTCCCAAGCAGACCGGGAAGCAATCTGCCATTGCATTCATGCT
This sequence comes from Candidatus Electrothrix sp., assembly GCA_049669385.1. Taxonomy (GTDB): domain Bacteria; phylum Desulfobacterota; class Desulfobulbia; order Desulfobulbales; family Desulfobulbaceae; genus Electrothrix. The sequence goes on from JBATKL010000650.1 coordinate 3,574, forward strand.
CATCGCTTCCGGAGCAGCACCTCACCGGAAACAACAGAGGCTAAGATCCTCTTTGATGCGGACAAGCTGGATTCCAT
>JBATKL010000651.1:0-1552 GCA_049669385.1 Candidatus Electrothrix sp.
ATTGACAAGGCCCATCAGGGCCACGGCACCGTGGCTTCCGACGGCCTGCTCTCGCCGGATCACGAGTTCTACAACCCAAAAACGCCGAGCTACGAGTATAATCCAGCTAAGGCCCGGAAGATCCTGACCTCTTTGGGCTATACCCAGGGTAAAGATGGATTTTTTGCCAAGGACGGGAAACCGTTGCGTGTCCGGCTCTTGGCCTCCACCGTGACCACGACGGATCGAGACGGAGAGATCATTAGGCACCAGTTGGAGCAGGTCGGTATCGCTGTTGATCTCCAGATGCAAGAAAAAACTGCGGCTGACACCCAAATCAAGGCCTGGGATTTTGACCTCGCTGTTTCCGGGCACGGGGGGCTACTGGGAGACACGGCTATACTCAACCGGATGATCTCCCCGGATACCGGGTCAGTGAACTCAGCCCGCTACGGCGGCAGCAAAAAGCTGCTCGGGTTGCTTAAAGAACAGCTACAGACGATGGATAAAGAAAAACATCGGCGTATTCTCGCGGAGATTCAAAAAATCTATGCTGAAGAGCTGCCATCTCTCTCCCTGTACTACCCGGAATCAACTGCGGCCTATAATCCGAAAAAAGGCATCAGCTGGTATTTCACGCCCGGAGGCATCGGCACCGGGATTCCGCTTTGCCAGAACAAAGCGGCCCTGCTTCGCTGACAGCTCGCAACTTCCCAAGTTCCCAATGATGCTGTCTTCACGTCGATTCACAAAAAAGCGGATCAGCCTGCTGCTCGCCTATTCCCTGTCCGCCCTGCTGATGATTTGGCTGAGTTATCTCCTGCCCTCTCTGCTGCCCGGCGATTTTGTCACGGCCATGTACTCAACATCCGAGGATGTGACCCTGACTGCGGCCCAGGAGTCCGAGCTCCGGGCCTATTACAGCCAAGACACTGGATTTTCCGAATACCTGCTCAAGCTCATCCGCCTTGATTGGGGCAATTCCTACGCCTTTCTGACCCCGGTTTCCGAACTCTTTTTTGAGGCTCTGCCTTGGACCTTGCTGCTGTTGGTTTCGGCCAATATTCTTGCGGCCCTGACTGGTTTTATCGCCGGAGTTGAGGCCGCCTTCCGCCGGAATAGCCGCTTTGAACGCTCCCTGGTCAGCTGCGGCACCGTTCTGGAAGGTCTTCCTGAGATCTGCACGGGAGTAATTCTACTCGCTGTGTTTTCCCTTTATTTAGGTTGGTTTCCCGCCGCTGGTGCGGAAACCGCCTATGCCGAGCTTTCTTTTCAGGCATGGCTGCTGGATGTGGGTCACCATCTGACTCTGCCTTTGGCCTCCCTAGTCATCGCTTATTTTCCTGGAAATTTTCTCCTGACCAGAACCAGTATGATCATGGTGATCAGCCAGCCGTACATAAAAACCGCGCAAGCCAAGGGGCTTTCCGGCCTGCGGATTCGCTACGCCCATGCGGCCCGCAATGCCCTGCTGCCCTTGGTGACCCGCTTTGGCCTGCGTTTAGCCTTCACTGTCACGGGTGCCTTTGTCGTCGAGCGAATTCATGCTTATCCAGGCCTGGGTACCCTGCTG
>JBATKL010000652.1:0-2033 GCA_049669385.1 Candidatus Electrothrix sp.
GTATAGCATATACAGCTTAAAAGACTATTCAAAGTTTGATTCTGCACAGACGAAAAACGAATTATCAAAGCGAAATCTAATTATTTTCAATACAATTCCATATAATTTAAACATAAACACCGAGAAAGATGCTTTGGCGTTTTTCGCATTAAATTATACACCCCAAGAGTCAACTCCAGAAAGAAATGAAAAAAAACTTATGGGGCTTAAGCTAGGACGGTTATTTAAGAAAATCAATCACTTCGTTCTTATTGACAATGCGAAAGAAAATACCTATTTGCAGTACAAAAATACTGCCTCTGTAAAAATTGATGAGCAATCGTTTGATGTTATAGTTCAAGTTATTTTCTTATCCAGAAGCGCATCCGTTGAAAATTTAATATTCCCTGCGATTTTGAAAGAAATGCAAAAGAATCCGATGACGCTTCTTGTAACAAACTATAAAGCTCACAAAACAGAAGAACTTGTAGAGTTAAAATTAGTGAATTAGGTAATAAGGGACGTACCTAGGCTGTCGAAATCAATAAATACAAATATAAATCAGGGATAGACCCCAATTAAACATCAAGACCAAGGGTAGAAGGGTTTTGTACCTTGCATTTTCAAAGTCACTCTTTTAAAATGCAAGGTATGAAACGTATCTATCAAAAAACACTTTTTGAATTGTTGGAGTTTTTCCCCTGCGTGGCCGTCGTCGGGGTGCGTCAATGCGGAAAAACAACCCTGGTGCAGCAACTTCCTGCGGAATGGCAGCTCTTTGATCTGGAAAAAGCCAGCGATTTTGAAGTAATATCAAGAGACCCTGATCTTTTTCTGCGCCTTCACCCGAATTGGGTCGCCATTGATGAAGCGCAACTGCTTCCTGAACTTTTTGCAAGTCTCCGGGTGGCCATTGACGCTGACCGAGGGAGAGCCGGAAGATTTGTCATCACAGGTTCCAGCTCACCGGAGCTTATCGGTTCCATCTCTGAAAGTCTCGCAGGGCGAGTGGCTGTGCTGAAAATGGCCCCGCTTACCTTCGGTGAAACGCGCAACAAAGACTCATACCGAGACTGGCAGCCCTCATCAGCGAACGGGCCCCCTTGGAGGCTTTTCAGGAGTTAGCTGTTCCGAAGGATATCCTGCAGGTACAGCATGACTACTGGTTCCGGGGCGGATATCCTGAACCTTGGCTGCGCAACAATCCGCGTTTCACAACGTTATGGATGCAAAACTATATTCGGACATATCTGAATCGTGATATCCAACAGCTCTTTCCCGGCCTGAACAGAGAAAAGTTCAGGCTCTTCATTCAGATGCTCAGTAATTTATCCGGGACAGTTATCAATTACTCCAATGTTGCCAGAACCCTCGGTGTTTCCCAGCCCACTGCACGTGATTATTTTCACATAGCTCATAATACCTTTATCTGGCGTCATATTCCGGCGTACAGCCAAAATATATCCAAAAGGATTGTCAAACATCCCAAGGGGTATCTGCGTGATACCGGCCTGCTTCATTTTCTGCTCCACCTTCGGAGCCTGAATGATCTCCTGGCTCATCCGATGATGGGCCATTCCTGGGAGGCTGCGGTGACGGAAGAAATCCTGCGCGGACTTGATGCCTTGGGCATCTCCTATGATTACTCGTATTATCGAACCGGTGCCGGTGCCGAGGTTGATCTGATCCTTGAAGGTGATTTCGGAGTTGTGCCGATTGAAATAAAGTACAGCCAGAAGGTACTGTTGCGAGAACTGCGCGGTATCCGAGATTTTATCAGAGAACATAACTGCCCGTACGGGCTTGTCATAAATAATGATGAGCGGGTAACTTGGTATGATGAAAACTTGTTGGGCATCCCCTTTGCCTGCTGTGTAAGCGACTGATGGTGAACCGATCAAAAAAGCCGGGCAAATCCTTCCGCCACCTCTGTCAAACTCGATTGATTTTAGCAAGATAATCAATTAAGATAGAGAAATATCGTCGGAGAATCAATCGCGTCTGACTTTATTGATTCTTTTAAAGTGAACAAGCAGGACACTCCGTAACTCCCC
>JBATKL010000653.1:0-3284 GCA_049669385.1 Candidatus Electrothrix sp.
AGAAGGATGGCAAATGGACATTCCATCCGGTTGGTCAGGGCGTGGATACCCTGGAGAAAAAGAGGACCGTGCCCCTGGATGCCTTTGTCACCATTGACGGCAAACAGCTCCAGCATGGATCTCGGGAGAATCTACGGCCCTTTAATGGCGATGAGCTCCGGCGTATCCTGCGAGTCGGGCTTTGCCTGCCCTGCCATCAGAACTATGATGATCCGGCCTATACGAATTATGATCCTGCGCGGCCTTGCCCGGAGTATGTGGAGCCGTAAAATGAATCACCTGCTGTAGAGAAACGGAGAATAAAAATGTCCGCAAGAAAACTGATCAGCTTTGACTGGGCCATGAAAAAGCTTCTGCGAAGCAAGGCCAATTTTGAAATACTTGAAGGCTTTCTCAGCGAGCTGCTCAAGGAGGATGTCTGTATTCAGGAAATCCTGGAGAGTGAAAGCAATAAAGAGGATCGACCGGATAAGTTCAACCGTGTTGATCTCAAAGTCAGAAATGGTCAGGGCGATATAATTATCATTGAAGTGCAGTACGACAGGGAGTTCGATTTTCTTCAGCGGATTTTTTTTGGTACTGCCAAGGCGATTACCGAGCATATGGAGGAAGGAACGGCTTATTCCGAGGTGAAAAAGATCGTTTCTGTCTGTATCCTGTATTTTGATCTGGGTCAGGGAAACGACTATGTCTATCATGGCACGACTTCGTTCCAAGGGCTGCATAACAACGATACGTTGCGGTTGTCCGGTCGGCAGCAGGACATGTTCGGCAAAGAAGAAGTCTATGAACTTTTGCCAGAATATTGGTTGATCAAGGTCAATAGCTTTGACGATATAGCAAAGGACAGCCTGGACGAATGGATATACTTTCTGAAAAACGAGGAAATCAAGGATGATTTTAGCGCAAAGGGCCTGAAGAAGGCAAAACAGGAACTGGATATCATGAAGCTCTCTGAGGAAGAGCGGAGAGCGTATTCTCGATATCTGGATAATCTCCATTATCAGGCCAGCATGGCGGAATCCACCTGGACAGCCGGGATGATGGAGGGAGAGAAAAAAGGGAGAAAATTGGTTGCGCTCAACCTGCTGCAATCGGGTGTGCTTGATGTTGAGAAAATTGCGGAGATGACCGGGTTGATGTTGGAGGAGGTTCAGGGACTGGAGGAGGAATAGGAGGAGTTTATGAGTGATTCCGGAAAAAAGAGCAAGATCGAAAAGCTGTACCTTTTTCGATCCGCATTATTCTGGGATGCAGATATTGCAATGCTTGACCCTGAAACCCATGCCCGATATATCATCGGAAGAGTTATCACAAGGGGGGATATGAGCGACTGGAATACGTTGAAAGAATTATACGGACATCAACGGATCAGGAAGGAGGTTATCCATCTTCGTTCGCTTGATGCCAAGAGTTTAAGCTTCCTGAGTTGTTATTATAATATTGGCAGGACATTGTTCAGATGCTGCACTTCAACACTGTCGAGCCGGAAACTTTGAAATTACTGAGGGATCTTCAGGCGTACGAGGAATGCCAACATTTCTCCCTAGCTGGTGGAACTGCTCAAGGGCTCATCATAGCGGATTATAGAAGTGCATAATAACAAGAGCAAACAGCTAAGCAATCCATTTTCAACCGGAGGAGGTGGTCCGCATTTTGAGGCGCACGTCTTGGCCTCGTTTGTTGTTTTGATGCTCAGTGGTGGTTATGCGCCTTGTCTCCCCTGCTGGCCGATTACCAAGATCAAGCCGCAAGGGAAAGTTGATGGCTTTGACACGGATGATCTCATTGTTTTTGTTGAAAGAAGCGATAAAAATGAGCAGCGAAAACTGCTTGGACAAGTTAAGCATGCTCCAGCTTTTACCAAAAGAGACAAAGAGTTGCCGGGGGTATTCCAGGCAGCATGGAATGATTTTAATAACCCGAACATCTTCAAGCTGAACAAGGACGCTATCGCGCTCATTACAGGGCCGTTAAGCAAAACCGATTTCCATAATGTACATTGGCTGCTGAATCAGGCCCGGCATACCAAAGATGCTGACGAATTTTATCGGCATGTTGAACGGGCAAAATTCAGCCCTTCCAAGGCTGAAGAAAAATTGGCTGTCATCCGGCATCATCTGCAACACGCCAATAACAATTCTCCCCTTTCGCAGGACGAGCTGTATTCGTTTCTTAATCACTTCTATCTTCTGGGATATGATCTTGGAGATGAGACTGGTTAACAACTCAACAAAAAAGAAGGATCGGTTTTTCCCCTATCCTCCTTTTGCTTGTCCCGCTCATTTACGGGTGGAGCTTACTTCACTTCTTCGAAGTCGGCATCAACAACATCATCATCATCACTGTCTGAAAAGGCCTTGCCCGTATCAGCACCAGCAGCACCTTGCTCCTGAGAAGCTTTGCTTCATACAAAACCTTCTGAGGACGGTCCGCAACAAAGCCTTTAATGAATAAAACCTTGTTGTAAAAGATCGCAAAGAAGTCTCCAACCTCCGAAACCCGACCGGAGACCAACCTCTCCTATTCTTCTTCAAGCACTTTCGGGCTTTCAGCCTGATGCAAAGTAACCTGAGTAAAAGGAATACCCCAACCGTATTCGGTGCACGCATCAACTGCGGCCTGCTGAAGAAAGCGGGACAAAGCAAAATAATTCGCTGCCTGACTGCTAGAAAATTTGGCAAAAATCAAGATATTCAATGAGGAGGCAGCTGCTTCCTTAAAATCCACCACAAGCTCAGTCAGGTCCGGGCCATACTCTTTTGTTTCCAGCGCCTTGATGATATACGCATGGAGAAGATCAGGAATGGCTCGGGTGATGTCCGGTTGGCAATCGTAATCAATACCAAAATCGGTAAAAACGGCAAAGGTATTGACAGAGTAATTAATCGGGTTAAGCCCGAGGAAGGTCAGAGTAGCATAGGTTTTCCGGGCTCCACCACGGGTATCCAGCACCACCTGTTCCGGGGTTTGCAGGGCGATGGTACCTATGGTGCCATCAGATAGTTCAACCAAATCCCCGGTTTTGGTAGGGAACCAAGGTTCATCTATATAAAAGGGCCGGGACTCCAGGCCAATAAGTGCAGACAAGGGGAGACGAATCATGCCACCGCGAAGATCCGGATTATGGAGCCGGGTGTAGAGACTCAAAGCCATGATCCGCCAGGGAAGCCCCTGATAGATAATCCGTTCTCCTTCGCGCACCGTGCTCAGGTTGAGCAGAAGCTGGGCCTGTTCCCAAAATTTGGGCAAGGTCTGCTTGCTGGTCCAGGCAACGCCGAGCA
>JBATKL010000654.1:0-7832 GCA_049669385.1 Candidatus Electrothrix sp.
TTTTGGTAATATTTTTCTGGATGCTCGACCGATTCCCCCACGTAGGCAAAGGCGGCAAAATGGATCACCGCCTCAGGCTGATATTCAGCAAAAACCTTTGCCAATGCTTCCGTATCACGGATATCTCCCTGGATAAAGGGTCCCCATTGCACAGCTTGGGTATGACCGTAGATCAGGTTATCATAGGTGATGGGCAGATATCCTCGTTGAGCAAGGAGCTTACAGGTATGACTGCCGATATAACCGGCACCGCCGGTAACGAGGACGGTTTTTGACATAAAATTATTTTATTTCACAGGGGTTATCTTTGATGTCCGCGCTAATAAACACTGCGGAAAAACGTCCGAGTTGATTGCTTCTATGCGTATATTGCCGCATTAGCTTCATTAACGATCAACTTTGCCATTGAAGAATTATTTTCATCTCTATACTCCTTCAATGAAACATGAGATTGACCTCGCCACGATAATTGATATTTTGGCTCTAAAGAATGTACCGCTGCCCTCGTAGCGCCTCTGCTTCGGGTTGCACAAATAATTACACCACACCCAATTGATTCGAATAATTTAAGACTTTCTTCCAATCGGTAACCTGGATCTCCTTGTGTTTCTATTCCGACAAGGATCTCGTTTATAATCATTACTTCTCTTAAATCAGAACTATCAGTACCCGTTATCCTATACTCATCAATTGTTTTTAAATTTTCTATATTCAAAAATACCTTATGAACTTTACGCAACGTATCGGACTTTCCTGTATCTGAAATTCCCCATAACGCAATAACTTTATTCATATCAACTCCCTGCGCTTCCGCTTACGCATAAAATATTGTTAATAAGTAGAAATTTAGTCATACTATTGACCCTTAATATATTTTAAAAAATATACTTATAAAATGCTGTACAATTTTTCTAGCCTCAAGAGGCAAAATAACAGAAACGCTCTGTCATCTCAACGCAGGAATCAGAAAATTGTAAAGCTCTTGTAAAATTGATTGCCCACCTCCCTGAAAGCAGCAACAATAGAAAAGAACGACCCTAGAACGACTCAAGGATAGATTGCAATGAAGATACTTATGATTGATGATGACCGGAAACTCTGCCGCTTGGTTGCGGATTATCTCGAACCTATGGGCTACGAAGTCGAAGCGGCCCATAACGGTGCCCGAGGATTAGAAATGATCAAGGCCGGGGAATATCATGCAACCATACTGGATGTGATGATGCCGGAGATGGATGGCTTCGAGGTGCTCAAACAGCTGCGCAAGGAGTCTGACATTCCGGTGCTGATGCTCAGTGCTCGGGGCGATGAGACCGACAGAATCGTCGGGCTTGAGATGGGAGCGGATGATTACCTGCCCAAGACCTTTTCCTCCCGTGAGCTACTTGCCCGCCTCCGTGCTGTCACCCGCCGACACCAACTGGTGGAAGAGAAAGCGAAAGCATCAGCAAACTCCATTGCGGATAACGAGGTACTGATCTTTGCGGAATTACAGATTGAGCAGGGTTCCAGGACGGTCCGTCTCAAGGAGGAAACCCTCAATCTGACCCCGGTGGAGTATGATCTCCTGACCACCCTGGCCCATTCCGCAGGCCGGGTCCTGAACCGTGATCAGCTTCTTGACGCGGTTGCTGGCAGAAACTACGAGGTTTTTGACCGCTCCGTGGATGTCCACATTTCCTCGTTGCGAAAAAAACTCGGGGAAAACCCGCGCAAACCCCGTTTCATCCGCACAATCCGTACTGCCGGATACATGTTTAAACAACCGGATAAAGAAGAATGATACGACCAAGCTCCACACTTTTTGCCAAAATCTTGTCGTGGTTTTTCCTCAACCTGCTGCTCGTTGTGCTCGTCTTGACACTCTTCTTCGCCTTTCAGCCCCAGGTGCATCTGCACGAATTTTTCGGGCAGCAGGGGTCGGATCGGTTACAAGCTGCGGGCATGCTGATTGCTCACGACCTTAATCAGGTACAGCCCGAAGAGTGGACCGAGATACTTGCCCGGCATGGAGCTATTCACGGCGTTGATTTTGTCCTTATTTTGAGAAACGGAACAGTTTTCTCTCCGACCCTGAAAACCTTGCCCAAGCAGGTTATATTCAGATCTCAAGCCGCCTTACGCTATAAAGGATCAAGCCAAAGAATGCGGCGATTTCCCCAGCCCCCCTCAATTCCCAAAAAAGATAACGAATTCCATAAAGAATGCCAACCAAATGCGGTGGAAAATTGTTCCAGGAGGGTTGCCCCCCCTGAAAGGTATGGAAGGAGACCGCACCTGATCATGCGCTCCAAGGAACCGACCCGATACTGGTTCGGTACAAAGATCCCCTTGCTTACCGATGCTCAGCACCGCCCCACGCCCGGCCTGCTGCTGGCAGTCTCGGATTCTATAACTGGCAATGGTTTTTTCTTTGATCCCCTGCCCTGGATGGTGGTTGCCGGAGCTGTGCTGCTGATTTCTGCTCTGCTCTGGATTCCTTTGGTCCGCAATATTACCAAACCGCTTGTCCGTATGACCCGAGCAGCTGAGGAGATTGCCAAGGGCAATTTCAACGTGTCCATCCATGAACCGAGGGCTGACGAGATCGGTCGGCTGGCAAAGACGATCAATAATATGACGGCTCGGCTCGCTGAGTTCGTTAAAGGCCAGAAACGTTTTCTCGGCGATGTGGCTCATGAGCTGGGCTCCCCGGTGGCGCGAATCCAGTTCGGCTTAGGCGTGCTGGAGCAGCGACTTGAAGGAGGAAACCAAGAGCGGGTTCGCGATGTGATGGAAGATGTGGAAGAAATGTCCAAGCTGATCCGGGAGCTGCTGGCCTTTTCCAGAGCTGAGATGCATTCCGGCGCGATTGAACTGGAGCAGATTCTCCTGCTACCGGCTGTCGAGGCGGCAGTGCGACGCGAGGGAACTCCGGCGATGCAGATTGATGTGCAGGTCGATCCGGAAATCTCTGCCCTTGCCTCGGCAGATCTGCTGACTCGGGCGCTGGCTAATCTGCTGCGCAATGCGGTTAAATATGCTGGTGAGGCCGGGCCGATTTTGGTTGCTGCTCAGAAAAAAAACGGGCAGGTCATCCTCACGGTCAAGGATTCGGGGCCGGGTGTTGCGGAGGAGTATCTTGACCGCCTCTTTGACCCCTTCTTTCGCCCGGAGCCTTCTCGTGATCGCGATTCAGGCGGGGTAGGGCTAGGCATGGCCATTGTTAAAACCTGTGTCGCTGCTTGCAAGGGGACGGTTTCGGCCAGAAATCGGGAGCCGAAGGGGTTTGCAGTGACGATTCGGTTGAGCTCTATATCGTAGCATTACCTACAGATCGCGTTCTTTCCAGAACTCTTGGGCTAGGATATTCCCATACCCTTCGGGGTCCGCAAGGGCCTTTTCCGCATCTTCGATATTCATTCGGTCTTCCAGCTGCCGGAGAAATGATGGATGGAAGACGCTTTTTTGCGACAGGCGCTGGGGCAAGCTGCGTTTATCTCAGGCAAGCGGAGATACCAATTCATAGACCATCCGGAAAAGAATACGACTTCCATCAGGCTTATTCATATCAAAAAACTCAATTCTGATCTGCGTCTTCGATCGCCAGGCGCGGTAGACGTTACACTGCGCTAACGCGTGCTCTTGCTCTGTGACATCCTCCATGCGCGAGAGATCATCTCGGACCATATGAAGCAAGCCCTTTTCGTGGCGGGGCACCAGATCAAATGAAACAAGGGATGCTCGAATTTCTCGACAAGTGTGTGATTCTGATGGCATATGAGTGATGCTTATAAGAGGTGATTCTGTAGTTTCTGGATCTCAATTTGCCCACCTAAATACACCTTTTTTTCACAGCCTGCAAGCAGGTTAGCCACTCTTTCCATCGTAATGATTTCATACCGTATACCACACGGGCAGTCGATTCATCCGAGCAAGCATTACAACCCGGCCTCCTGACAGGCATTCGCCACAATCATGTTCCTATTGCCCTGGATCTTTTCAATCAGCCGCGCACGCTCGCATTCCCATTTATCGACAGGGTCCATTCTGTTCCAGGCTTCGAAGAGCTTGACGTTTTTTCCAGAAATCACCCCGCGCCGGTAGGCAGATTCCATATACATGTAGGTACGTGCGATGTCACCGAATTTTTCGTCTGGCGGCTCAGCCTTCTGGTCGTCGATTTCCATATTGCAGCTGCCGTATTCACGCTGCTCGCCTTGGAGCATGGCATAGCTGTAGTTACTGCGGTCGCCGTTGACTTCGCCAATAGCCGGGACAAGGTTGTACATGTCTGCCTGCATCAGCTTAAACTGCTCGTTGGCTTTTTCTGCGCATCGACGGCCTGCATAGGACTGGCCCTTGCTGCCCACACAGTCAGGATGGCCGTCACGCCACTCAACAAAGCTATGGCCGAAAGCTTCTGCCGGGACGATATGCTCCCATTCGACCCGGTTGGATCTGGCCTCGTTCTTGCGAAAATGAAAGCCGCTTGTGCTGTGATCAAGCGTGAAGTCTTCGTCATAACTGCTGCCGCAGTAGAAGGTGGTAAATTGTCCGGCTTTGACGTAGAGTTTTTTGAGCTGTGTTTTGGAGGCAGAAAAGGAGGAGATTGTGCTGTTGCCTTCCGTTGCGGGCAGATTGTCGATAGCGACAGTGCCGCTCCCGCTCCCACTTTTCTGTTCAGGATAGAAAACCGTATGAAGGGCGGGTGGAATATACTCCCTCAGGAATTCAGGCGTGTTGCCTTTGAAGATCAGGAACGCCCCGGCAACAAGGATGATCAGTAGGGTGGTGATAATGCTTTTCAGCGAACTGGATTTCTTTTTTCGTGCAGCCATACGGGATTCTCCTGATTGGTTGTTCGTTTTTTACTCAGACGCAGCTGAGAGCTTGATGGGTGTCAGTATACAGCAAGCTGCCCTCTATTGATAGGGCGTAGGTCCATTTATTGACAGGAAGTATGCGCGATGCAGCATTGCTTTCAGTCTTGCCTTTAGCAATGACTGGAAGGTGTTGCGGTCAGTCTGTCATAACTGCATGCCACTGTTTGTTGACAAGAGGATTTCATTCCTGTTACCCTGGCAAAGGGAATCCTTCCTCCGTAAGCCCTATCTGCTGACATTAATCTTACCTCCTTTTCCTGAGCACTGTGGTGAATAAATGATTGAATTACTCGCTCCAGGAGGAGACATTGATTGCATAAAAGCCGCAATTGTAGCCGGGGCAGATGCTATATATTGTGGTCTTGATAAATTTAATGCGAGGAACCGGGCTCAAAATATAGATTTTGCAGATTTACAGGGGATTTTAAGACTGGCCCATGCAAATGATTGTCAGGTTTTCCTCACCCTTAATATCATTATAGTTGAAAGCGAGATCCCGACTCTTATCCGTTTACTCAACAAGTTAGTGAAGACCAAGATCGATGGTGTCATTGTTCAGGATTTAGGGATGCTGTATCTCCTTGGAAAATATTTCCCAGGGCTCAAAATCCACGCCTCCACCCAGCTGACAACCCATAATGAAGGCCAGATACAATTTTTAAGCAAACTCAAGGCCACCCGAGTTAACCTTTCACGGGAGCTCAGCCTTTATGAGATACAGTCATTAGCTTCCGTTGGACATAAAAACAATATATTAACGGAAGTCTTTGTCCACGGTTCGTACTGCATCTCTTTTTCAGGGCTCTGTTATTTCAGTTCTGTGCAGGGAGGAAAATCAGGAAACCGAGGCCGATGCAGTCAACCGTGTAGAGATCAATATGTAACGACTGCTGTAGGAAAAGACTTTCCCCTTAATCTGAAAGATAATTCAGCCTATGCTGATCTCCAGGAACTGGCTGATGCCGGGGTTGACTCGGTTAAGATTGAAGGACGAATAAAAAAGTTTCATTACGTCTATACAGTAGTTGATGCTTGGAAAAAGCAACTCATCAGGCTTGATAAGCACGACAGACTCATTACGGACAAAAAGAATCTTCACAAGGTCTTTAATCGGGAGTTTTCAAACGGCTTTTTAGCGGGAGATATCAATAAAAGCATGTTTATTGATAATTCACGGGATAATTCGGCAATACGTCGTGCTGAAATAAAAGGCGGTTGCACTGCTGAAAATATACAACACGCTAAAAAAGAGCTCTATGATCTGAAAACAGAGATCATACAGACGGTTCAAAAGGACATTGCACGATTAAGCATCGCAAAAGCACCTTTAACACTCACTGTTTCAGGGGAAGTTGGTTCACCTTTAAAAATAGCTGTACAAACGCCGGACACTTCATTTACTGTTTTTTCCGACAGTCTTGCCCAAAAGACCAAACAATCTGCGCAAGGTCTCAATACGGAGATACTCTTAGAAAAATGTAAAGCCTTCAATGATACAGAGTATTTTATTGAGCATATAGATGGAGAAAACCTTCAAGACGATCTTTTTCTCCCTTTTAAAGAACTTACAATTATACAGAAAAAGATTTTATGTATCTTAAGTGGTCATCAGGGAGTCGTTGCCTCAGCTGAGGTGCCCCTTTTGGATAAAGATAAACCGAAAAACCTCAGTATACAACCCACGCTTTCTCTGCTCATCTCGTCAGTAAAGGACCTGCATCATCTGACCAGTCTGATCAGGAGCAATGCAATTGCAGCAGATATATACTTTCAACTTCCTCAGAGTTTTAAAAATAACTGCGCTGAGTTTATCGAAATTTTCATAGAGAATAATATAATCCCTTGGTTCCCCTCTGTTTTGATCGGAGAAGACTACCATGATGCCGTAGAGTTTTTGCACCAGCTACAGCCTCAACGACCTCAACGACCTCAATCTATCGTAACAGATAATACCGGGATAGCTTACGAAGCCTATCAAAAAGGCATTGCTTGGATAGCAGGCCCTACGCTGAATATCGTTAATTCCTTTAGCCTGTTATGCTTAAAAGAGCATTTTAACTGCTCTGGTGCATTTATTTCAAATGAGATCAGCAAGGTCCAGATAAAGAGCATTAAAAAACCTGATGATTTCAAGCTGTACTATAGTATCTATCACCCGATTAACCTGGTAACGAGCAGGCAATGCCTGTTTCATCAGGTCACAGGATGTCATAAAGATACGATTGATGCTCACTGCATACAACACTGTGAAAAAACTGCATCAATCAAGAACCTGAAAGGGAGGACTCTTTTTATTAAAAAGACACAAGGGAACTATCATCGTATCTATAATGAGGTTAATTTTTTAAATACAGATATTGTTACTGATATGCCGAATCTTTTTTCCAGCTTCTTTATTGATCTAAGAAATATTACAACCAAGACTAACAGAGAAGTGGATACAGCAAGATTGATTAAATTATTTGGAAGTTATCTTAACGGCAATCTCGACGCAGCAAAGAGCCTCAAACAAAGCCTTCATCCCACAACAGACATTCAATATAAAAAAGGAATCTAAATCTCAAACAAACAGCCCTCCTTATGAGTGAAGAACAAACAAGCGAAGAACAAACGAATGAAGAAGAAAATAACGACCCCTTGCACGGTGTAACTTTAAAGGACATGGTTACCTACCTTGTTGATTGTTACGGCTGGGATAAATTGGGCGATTGGACAAGGATACGATGCTTTATGATAAATCCTACGCTGAACTCCAGTCTTAAATTCCTCCGAAGAACACCTTGGGCGAGGACAAAAGTTGAAAATTTATATGTTGTCACCAAATGGAATCAACAGCATAAAGCGAAAAGGGGAGGCAGGTCGGGGGCGTCATCTGATTAGGGAGAGCCACACGTTGCATGCTGCTCTCCCTACTTGAGGGAAAGACCTTGGGTTATGGTCGAGCTCGCGCTCGTTTTTTATGCCAGA
>JBATKL010000655.1:0-2084 GCA_049669385.1 Candidatus Electrothrix sp.
TTGTCTTTGATTGTCGGCTGAAGCCGTGGTACACCGAGGTGCTGGAGGTGGATCAGGCGACCAAGGAACTTGTGGACAGTAAATACAATACAATTATTCCGGCGCAGTTCAGATAATGACAGGTAGGGGCAACGGCGTGCCGTGCCCCTTATTTTATATGGAAAGAATACAAAAAATTATAGCCCATGCCGGGATTTGTTCCCGGCGTAAAGCGGAAGAATATATCGCCGAAGGCAGAGTCAAAGTTGACGGCACAAAGATCATCCAACCGGGGCTCAAGGTTGATCCTGAGCAAGTCGTCATCACCGTGGATGGCAAGCCCTTGCAGGAAGAAAAAAAAATATATATCCTCCTCCATAAACCGAGGGGCTATGTCACCACCATGTCGGATCCCCAAGGACGCCCGATCGTTACAGATCTGCTCCCGGAAATACAAGAGCGCCTTTTTCCAGTGGGCCGGCTGGATCTGGACAGCGAAGGTGCTCTCCTCCTGACCAATGACGGAGCCTTGGCCAATCAGGTTCTTCACCCCCGTTTTGAGGTCAATAAAACCTATGAAGCAACCGTTCGCACCCTGCCCAAGCAATCCAATCTGCGAAGGCTGGAACAAGGAATTGTACTCGACGGTAAAAAAACTTGGCCTGCCCAGCTCCGTATCCTCAAAAAGAAGAAAGATGCTGCCGTCATTGAGATCATAATCCACGAAGGGAAGAAAAGACAGGTACGAAAAATGTTTCAGGCGGTCGGTCATCCGGTTATTCGTTTAAAACGAACGGCCTACGGCAAGTTATTGCTGAAAAATCTGCCAGAGGGAAGCTACCGTTTTTTGGATCAAATTGATGTAAAAAAACTTTTTTTGTAAAAAAAATTAAATATATCCTTTACATTCAGAAATATACTTGCTTAACTATGATTAATGGTAATGATATTTAATGGTTTCCACTAAACTAATTTTTAACCCCTCGGCCTTGCACTATACGGCTGCAGGCCCTGCTGTGAAAGGGAGAAGGTATGAATAAATCGGAACTTATTGAAGTATTAGCTGAAAAAATAGAGCTGCCTGTACGCGAGACTGCTGCTATAACCAAGACCATCATTGATGCAATGAGTGAGGCCTTGGTTGGAGGAGATTCCATTGAAATTCGTGGATTCGGAAGTTTTACAGTCAAGCAGTACGGAGCCTACACAGGTCGTAACCCGAAATCAGGAGAAAAAATAAACGTTGCCCCGAAAAAGCTTCCCTTTTTCAAAGTGGGCAAGGATCTGAGAGAACGAGTGGACGAAGAAGCAAAGCAGCAGGAGAAGAAGAGCAGTAAAAAGAAGAAAAAATAATTCATTTTTCCCTGCGCTTAGATGACATTAGCTAATAATGCCACCTACTAGGTCGTAAGTATGAGCCTCGGTGATTTCAACTGTTACGATATCACCGGGGCTTGCTGTTCCGTCGTTAATAAAGACACAGCCGTCAATATCTGGAGCCTGATACCGGGTTCGTCCTTCCAATAACAGCTCTGTTTCCTGGCTGACCCCCTCCACGAGAACAACCTCTTTCTTTCCTACATACTGTTGCAAACGTTGTGCACTTATTTCTGCTTGAAGCTCCATAACTCGGGCAAAACGCTCTTCTCGGATTTCACTGTCCACCTTTTCCGGAAAATCAGCTGCAACTGATCCCTGCTCAGCCTCGTAAGGGAAAACGCCTACATGGTCTAGTCGCCATCTTTGCAGGCAATCAAGCAGCTTCTGTACATCATCTTCTGTTTCTCCGGGGAAACCGACCATCATCGTGGTCCGCAGGGCACAGTTAGGCAGAATCCGACGAATCGTGGTGATGAGTTGCTCCAAATCCTGCTGCCCGTAACGACGCCCCATTCTTTGCAGGACGTGATCACTAACATGCTGAAAGGGAATATCAAGATAGGGCAAGATGCGAGGCTGCTCAGCCATCAGCTCAAGAAGTTCTTCTGAAACCGAAGAGGGATAGAGATAGAGCAGGCGAAACCAAGGAATATCAGTCTCAGCAAGAAGTTTCTGAAGCAGGGTGACAAGGTTATCACCTGCTTCAGGATTATCAAGATTATCAA
>JBATKL010000656.1:0-4403 GCA_049669385.1 Candidatus Electrothrix sp.
GCCAAAGGTCAGCAAAAGCTCGATGACTTCGATGTCCGTCAGGGCTTCAATGCCCTTTTCCTGAAATTTATCCCGGAGCCGCTGGCGATGGCCTGTGCTGCTTCCGGGGGGATCTTTTGTTGTCACGGGTAGAAAGATTGTTGTGTTATTCTGCGTGGTAGAAATAAAGGTATTGTGTCACGATCTCCTTGGCTTTGCAAGATGAAATTGCGGAATGCGTGTTTATATTAGCTCCTGCGAAATTGATTGAAGTAGAGACGGGGCTTTGACAGGCTGGTTAGAGAGACTCGTCCCTGAGTCGTCTGAGAATGTTCGGAGCAGGGCTTGAAAACTTGACCTATCCTCTGTTATTGCCTGTTTTCGAATATGAAGTATGAAGAAGAACCCCCTACTTTTTTATTGACTTTCCAAAACGACATGTTTAGTTTCGAAACAGCGTCTTTTAAAAGGCAGCAGATATAAACACCTTCGGCATAGCACTCGTCTATAACCGACACAAAAATCGAACCCGAAGAAGACAATAATGAATCCTGCGCATTTTTTTCTCTCAGTATTCCTGCTTGTCATCCTGTCAACAGCTCCTGCTCAGGCTGAAAAAGTCACATACTCCTACGACAGCAACAACCGTCTTATTCAGGTGGATTTTTCGGAAAACAGCATCCACTGGGAATACGACAGAAATGACAATATGCTGTTCAGCACTGCTGCGAAACGATTTTCTTGGCTTTTGTTTCTCCCGACAATTACTAAGCAGGATATACTGCCGGTGGAGATGACCGCTGGAACGGACAAGAAACTGAAAAGTAGAGGATCTCTTCATGTCAGTACAGAACATTTTAAAAAATATTCTCCCCTCCTTCTTTATCCTGCTCCTCCTGTCTCCCTATTCAGAAGTTCTGGCCGAATGCGCTTTGGTGCTCACCTCGCCTGCGGACGGAGCCGTGTTCACCGGAACCGGCAATCAGATCACGATTTACGGCTATGTTAAAGCCGAGGTTGATCCCGGATACGGATATATCGAGCTGACAAACAACGGGCAGTATGTTCAGCGCTGGGAAGGCACCTTTACTTCGGCAAATTTCGTACTTGAAAGCGGGGCAGCCGTTGCCACCCTAAGTGAGGGAGAAAACCGGATTAAGGTGGTCGGGGACGCAGTGGGCTGCCCATCACCTGACTACGACTCTATCACCATTTATTACGAGCCGGATGCAGAAACCGGCCCTGATGCCGATCTGGGACACGGGCCGGAAAAAGGCGATGGCCCGCCGGACTGTCAAAATTTCGCCGGAGACCCGGTCAATATCGCCAGCGGCAATGTAACGGCACAGGTCACGGATTTCAGTTCCGAAGTTCCCGGTTTTCATTCCGCTCTTCAACTTTTTTTCACGCGTTCCTACAACAGTCAGTCGGAGTACAACGGCCCTCTGGGACACGGCTGGACACATAACTATGACCTGTCTGTTATCCCGTCGGAAGCAGGAGGACTGGTCGGAGTGCGCCGGGGCAACGGGCGGGTTCTCTACTTTCAGGATGCTGGCAGTGGAATTTTCACCGCACCCAAGGGCGTGGATCATCAGCTCACATTGGTCAATCAGCAGTACCTGTTCACCACTGTGGACAACATCATCTACACCTTCAGCGGACAGGGCTTGCTGATGAGTGTCGCTGATCCGCATGGCAACACCCTGACCATGCAGTACAATTCCGCTGATTTCCCGGAACGGCTGACCGGAATCAGCGATGCCTTGGGCAGAACACTCCTGTTGGAATACAGCTACAACAGCGGCCTAATCACCAAGATGACTGATCCCGGCGGCGGAGAGTATCTCTACAGCTACGGCACGACTGCGGAGGAGCAGGCCAAAAAGAATCTCGTTGCGGTCACCTACCCGACGGATGGGGCAACGGAAAAGATCAGTTACGAATATAACGATTCTGCGGATGAACACAATCTGACCGCTGTTGTGGATGAGAACGGTCATCGCTACACCTACAGCTACGACAGCGAAGACCGGGCTCTTTCTTCGGCAGATGAAGGCGGCAGCAGTATCGCTTTGGATTGGAGTGCATCGGACAGCATCCAAGTGACAAATGGACGCGGATACGCCATGCTCTACAGTCAGACAACAATGGACGGCATCGGCTATATCACCGAAATTGCACCAGCAGCGGAGAGCGGAGGCGGCTGCTCAAGCTGCGGTTCTACAGGCAATTATGTCTATGATACGCAGCACAGGCTGCTTTCCGTTACCGACGCACGGGGAACAACCCGCAGTTTCACCTACGACAGCCGGGGCAACATCCTGACCCGCACCGAAGCTGTGGGAACCGCTGAGGAACGGCAGACGGTCTATACACCTCATGCGGTGTTCAATAAACCCGAAGTCATCACCCGGCAGAGCGTGGACACGCCTGCTCAGTCCGCTATCACGCAAATCAGCTATAACGCGAGCACCGGAGTCCCGCTCTCAATTACTATCAACGGGTATTCGGGCGGGCAGGCCGAAAGCAGAACCGTTTCCTTCACCGAACATACAACGCACGGTCAGGTAAAAAAGATTGACGGCCCCCGGACGGATGTCACGGATCAGACTCTTTTTGAATATTATTCGGACACGGACAGTAATATCTTTAATCGCGCCATGCTGCATACGGTAACCGATGCGTCTGGCGGGGTGACCGAGTTTGCAGACTACAATCAATTCGGGCAGCCCGGACAGATAACCGATGCAAACGGCGTTATCACACAGCTCGCTTATGATCCACGGGGCCGCCTGACCGGCAGAACTGTGGATGGGAAACTCACATCCTATCTCTATGACAAAACAGGTAATCTTACGGAAATCATCCCGCCCGGCCTGAAGAACCGACTTCTCCTGACCTACACGCCAGCTGATTTACTGGAAACGCTTGAAGATCAGCTCGGCAATACGTTGGAATTCTCTTATGACAGCGAAGGCAACCTGCTCTCGGAAGAACATCATGATCCCGGTGGGGTGCTGAAGCGGTCTCTGACCTATGAGTATGATGCTTTCAACCGGTTGCGCAAAAGTATCAACCCGGACGGAACCTTTATCCTGCGGGAGACTGACGACAACGGCAACCTCACTGCTCTGACCGATGCCCTGGGCAGAACAACGGCGTTTCTCTATGATGCCCTGAACCGGCTCACGCAGGAGACCCGGCCTGATACCGGAGTTGCTCAGTTCGGTTATGACCGTGCCGATAATCCGGCCCAGACCATCGACCCGGAAAACACGATCACAACCTACACCCATGACGATTTCAGCGGTCTGCGGAACCGGGCTTCACAGGACAGTGGTGCAACGTCCTACGATTACGATGCAGCCGGCAATCTGACCTCGCGCATTGATGCGGAGGGCACAACGGTGCAGTACACCTACGATGCCCTGAACCGCCCCCTTACGGTTTCCTTCAACCCACCGGATACAGCGCAGAATCTCACCTTCACTTATGACGAAGCTGCGGCCCTGCACGGCAAAGGCCGTCTGACTTCTCTCAGCGATGCTGGTGGCGGGATATCCTGGCAGTACAACGCCCTCGGCAATGTCACCCGTGAAAGCAGAACAACGGACGGTATCGCCTATCACACCGTGTATGCGTACAATGACCGCAATGAAATCACCGGCATCACCTACCCGACTGGTACGCAGGTCACGGTGCAGCGGTATGACAACGGCGAGGTCTCCGGCATTCTGATCGACGGACAGACCGCGACGCAGAATGTGAGCTACCTTCCCTTCGGCCCTGAAGAGGACTTCGTTTTCGGCAATACGTTACTCACGGTTGACCGAACGTATGTTGCCGATTATTTCCGTCTGGAGCGAATTAATGCCCAGGTGCTTGATTATCAGTATGAATATTATGCTGATGGCAGCGTGAAATCCATTGACGGTATCACGGAACCGGAGATTACCCGAGGCCGCACCGAATACGTGACCGTAAACGGCAACAACCGCCTGGACTACGTCACCCGCCTGGACAGCTCCGTGCGCAGCTATGTCCACGACAACAGCGGCAGAATCACCTCGGATGGGGTGTACACGTACAGTTACAACCCACTGGGCAGACTCATCAAAGTCGAACAGGGTGCGACAACGGTCGCGGAATACGCCTATGATCCCTTCGTGCGGAGAAACAAGAAAACCGTCTCCGGCACAACCACCCATTTCCATTACGACCTCCAGGGAAGGCTCATCGCAGAAACCTCCGGTGACGGCACCGCACTCCGGGATTATGTGTACCAAAACGGCAACCTCGTTGCACTGAAACTGCACGGTACACAGGCCGGGGTGTATTACGTTATCAGCGACCACCTCGGTACGCCACAACAGATTGTGAATTCAGCGGGAACCGTGGTCTGGAAGGCCGAATTCCTGCCT